>CAZGIO010000115.1:0-5880 GCA_964525975.1 uncultured bacterium | reverse complement strand
AGAAATAAACATCCACTCATGGGTATCCCCATGAGCTGCACACCATGTGCCTGCTCAAAAAATTAACGAGATTATTTTTACTCACAGACACACGGTGTTACGTTTATCTTCGATGAATAATTGATGTTTATTGGTATGTATCCCAATTTGGATTCGTATGCAGAAGATCAAAACACTACCAGGGCGCTAACATATAGCGCTAAAAAAATCACAATTAAATAGTGAAATATATCACTTTATCCTTGACAATAATCGGGGTAGTGTTAAGTTTCCAACAGATAAAAATATATCGTTATAATATACACGAAAGGAGCCGCTGTGAAAGATGAACTTAAAAAAGTCTCTCTCCCGGTCTTGAGAAGGATGCCCACATATCACCACCTTCTGAAATCTCTAATGAAAGAAGGTGTGACCACTGTGTCATCCACTTATATCGCCGACTGTTTAAAACTGGACAGTATCACCGTGCGTAAAGACCTGGCCATGACCGGTGTCACAGGTAAACCAAAGGTGGGGTTCTTCGTGCCCAGACTCATAAAGGCAATCGAGGAGTTCCTGGGATGGAATAACCTGGGTGATGCCGTAGTAGCCGGTTGCGGACCCATGGGGCGCGCCCTCATGCAGTATAAAAGATTCAATGAATACGGGTTCGAGATTGTTGCGGGCTTTGATGTGGACACCCATAAGATCGGCACCCTCATAGGCGGGAAGAAAGTGTTCGATGTTAAAAAAATGACGGATCTCATAACCAGGCTCCATGTGAAGATCGGCATCATAACCGTGCCCCCGGATGAGGCTCAGAAAATTGCGGATATGATGGTGAATGCCGGGATAACAGGCATATGGAACTTCTCCGCCGCCGCGATCAAAGTGCCCGATTCAGTGGTGGTACAGCAGGAAAACCTGCTGGGATCCCTGGGAATACTCATAAATAAAGTCAATGCGTTTACTGATAATTAACCATAGGAGGTCTTGAATGAGCAGTGTGGTCAATGCTGAAGGAATGATGAGGAAATTCCGCAAAGTCTGCGAGATCCTCGACAGGCATGAGCGTAATGCTAAAAAACTCATACCTATCCTGCAGGAAGTGCAGGAAGAGTACAGGTACCTTCCAGAGGAAGTCCTGAATTTCATTGCTACGTCGCTGGGAATCAGCCCCGCAAAGGTCTATGGCGTAGCCACCTTTTTTTCACATTTCACCCTTGAGGCAAAGGGTAAGTATGTTATCAGGCTGTGTGACGGCACGGCGTGTCACGTGAAAGGCTCCATGAACATTCATGAAGCCATCGCTAAAAAACTGGGCCTTGAGGGAAAACAGGTCACTACCCCTGATTTTCTCTTTACTCTTGAGACTGTCTCCTGCCTGGGTGCCTGCGGATTGGCGCCTGTCATGACTGTCAATGACAAGGTCTATGGACAGGTGACTCCGGAAAAAGCCGTTGAAGTGGTTGAAGAGATCATGAAAAACGAGGAGGCATAAATGGGTGCTGATGAACTGAGAAAAATCAGGGATGAATATGCCCTTACAGCTGGAAAGATAAAAAAACGCATCATCCTCTGCGCCGGAACAGGATGTGTGGCCAACGGCTCTCTGGAGATACATGACGCTCTTCTGGATGAACTGAAAAAACAGGGCGTGGAAGCAGTGGTGGAACTGGATAAGGATGAACATGATGATAATGCGGTGCAGCTCTCCGGCAGCGGTTGCCAGGGTTTCTGTCAGATGGGCCCCCTGGTGGCTATAGAACCAGATGGCATTCTGTACGTGAAAGTGAAAGCCGAAGACGCGGGGGAGATCGTATCAGAGACCATAGTAAAACACCAGCTCATCGAGCGGCTCCTCTATGTGGACCCAGCAACAGGGAAAAAATGCAAAGGCCCTGAAGAGATACCGTTCTACAAAAGACAGCACAGGTTCTCACTTCAGCTTTGCGGACATGTCGATCCTGAAAACATTAAAGAGTATATTTTTCATGACGGCTATAAAGCCGCCGCAGCCGCTTACACTGAAATGTCTCCGGAGGAAGTCTGCGGAGAGATCATTAAGTCAGGACTCAGAGGAAGAGGGGGAGGAGGATTCCCCACAGGAAAAAAATGGGACTTCGCCCGCGTTGAAAAAAGCGATAAGAAATTTGTTATATGCAACGGCGATGAGGGAGATCCCGGAGCGTTTATGGACCGCTCCATCATGGAAGGTAATCCTCATTCAGTGATCGAAGGCATGATGATAGCCGCACGTGGCATGGGCGCCGATGAAGGCTATGTCTACGTCCGTACTGAATATCCCTTTGCAGTGGCGCGCATGAAAAAAGCATGTAAAGATGCCGAAGCCATGGGTATACTCGGTGATGACGTCTTCGGGACAGGACTCTCCATGCATATTCATGTCATGGAAGGAGCTGGAGCATTTGTCTGCGGTGAAGAGACAGCCCTCATGGCTTCCATAGAAGGGGAAAGGGGTATGCCCACTCCGAAACCGCCGTTCCCGGCCCAGAAAGGCCTCTTCGGAAAACCAACATCCATCAATAACGTGGAGACACTGGCTACAGTGCCTCTTATCATCAATATGGGCGCACCCGCCTACACTAAGATCGGTACCAGGACTTCTCCCGGTACAAAGACCTTCGCCCTTACAGGGCACGTGGCAAATACAGGGCTCATCGAAGTCCCCCTGGGAACCACTCTTAGAGAGATCGTCTACAATATAGGCGGCGGCGTGCTGGATTCAAAAGGGAATATTACAGGTGATGGCTTTAAAGCCGTGCAGATCGGCGGACCGTCAGGTGGATGCCTCACAGAGGAACACCTCGACCTGCCTCTTGATTTTGACTCCCTGAAGGAGATCGGCGCAATGGTGGGGTCAGGCGGCCTGGTGGTCATGAACAAAGATACATGTATCGTCCAGGTGGCGCGCTTCTTCATGCAGTTCACTCAGAACGAGTCCTGCGGAAAGTGTATACCATGCCGCGAAGGAACCAAACAGATGCTGGCTCTTCTTGATGACATCATAGAAGGGCGGGGTACGCTGGAAACACTGGATCAGCTGGAAAAACTGGGACACGTGATCAATAAATCATCACTCTGCGGTCTGGGTAAGACAGCGCCTAATCCTGTGCTCTCAACACTCCATTACTTCAGAGCTGAGTATGAAGCTCACGTGACACAGAAGAAATGTCCCGCCGGTCAGTGCAAAGCATTGGCACAGCCGGAGATAGACCCTGATAAGTGCAAAGGGTGCACTCTCTGCTCAAGAGTTTGTCCAGTGGGGGCCATAAGCGGTGAAGTTCGTAAACCTCATACCATCGATCCCGATAAATGCATTAAATGCGGCGCATGTGCCGCGGCGTGTAAATTCGGGGCTATCAAGGGGGTGTAACCATATGAAAGAGTTTCTTACAATAGACGGAATTGAGATACCCATAGAGGGTGAGAGAAATATACTGGAACTGGCAAGAAAAGCTGGTATCGATATACCCAGCTTCTGCTATCACTCTGAATTGAGCATCTACGGTGCCTGCCGCCTCTGCATGGTGGATATAGAAGGACGCGGGCTTGTCACTTCATGTTCCACCCCGCCTGAACCGGGTATGGTGGTGCGCTCCAATACAAAAGAGCTCAGGGAGATCCGAAAGACCATACTGGAACTGCTCCTTGCCAACCACGACAAGAACTGCACAACATGCGGCAAAAACCAGAACTGCAGGCTCCAGGAACTGTCACGCCGGTTCGGCATCGATGAGATAGATTTTAAACAGACCGATATGAACCATGATAAGGACCGCTCATCTCTGGCTCTGGTGAGAGATCCCAATAAGTGCATACTCTGCGGCGACTGTATACGGTTCTGCGATGAGATCCAGAGCGTGGGAGCTCTTGGATTCGCTCACCGTGGAGCCGATGTCATCGTGACACCGGCATTCGGAAAGGATCTCGCGGATGTGGACTGCGTGAACTGCGGCCAGTGCGCAAGGGTCTGCCCTGTAGGCGCCATAACAGTGCGAAATGACTCCAACGATGTGTGGGATGAGATCGATAAGGAAGAGACCACAGTGGTGGCTCAGATCGCTCCGGCTATCAGAGTGGCTCTGGGTGAATATTTCGGCATGGAGCCTGGAACCATCACAACGGGACAGATCGTGGCTGCGCTGAAACAGCTGGGTTTTGATCATGTATACGATACATCTTTCACAGCGGACCTTACCATACTGGAAGAGACCACAGAGTTCCTGCATAGACTGGACAAAGGCGGGCCTTTTCCCATGTTTACTTCATGCTGCCCCGGCTGGGTGAAATTCGCTGAACAGTATTTCCCGAAACTCCTGGATCATATATCATCCTGCAAGTCACCGCAGCAGATGTTCGGGTCATTGGCCAAAAAGATGCTGCCTGAGATGCTGGATGTGAAAAAGGAAAACCTGAAAGTAGTCTCCATCATGCCGTGTACCGCAAAGAAGTTCGAGGCAAAAAGGCCTGAGTTCGAAAAAGACGGCATAAGAGAAGTGGATCATGTCATCACCACACAGGAACTGGGTCATATGATAGAACAGACAGGCATGGATTTCAAAAACCTGAAACCCGCAGCACTGGACCTTCCCATGGGATTCAAGACAGGAGCCGGTGTGATCTTCGGAAATTCCGGCGGTGTCACCGAGGCTGTCCTGAGATACGCTTCTGAAAAAGTCTCCGGCAAAAAACTTGAGACCGTGGATTTTAAAGAAGCCAGAGGCGAGGAAGGCATCAGGGAACTTACCGTGGATATCAGCGGCGTTAAACTCAATATGGCTGTGGTATATGGCCTGGGTAACGCACGAAAAGTCTGTGAAGACGCGAAAAACGGTAAAAGCAGATACCACTTTGTGGAAATCATGGCATGCCCCGGCGGCTGTATAGGCGGAGCGGGACAGCCTGCCACATATAACTGGAAGACCATTAAAAAAAGAGGTGAAAGTCTCTATCAGGTTGATAAGACCCTCCAACTCCATAAATCACAGGATAACCCTTATATTAAAGAAGCTTACGATAATATACTGGGAGAGATCGGGGGCCATACAGCCCACGAACTCCTCCATACTTCCTACCAGAACAGAAAACGTATCACAGATGACGGTCTCTCCATCTTCAGCGGCGGAGCGGAAGATAAAGTGGAGATCGGCGTCTGCGTAGGCACAAACTGTTACGTGAAAGGCTCTCAGGCCATACTGACAGAAGTGCTCAAGTATATCGAAAACAGGGGACTCAGCGATTACGTGGATGCCAAGGCTTCCTTCTGCTTTGAACGATGCAGTGGCGCTCCTGTGGCTCGCGTGGGTGACCGGATCATTTCAGAATGTACACTCCAGGATGTCATCGAGGCACTCGAGGAGGAGCTCGCAAAGAAAGGGCTCAAGACATCCGTCTGACCACACACCAATCTCCAAGCCTCCGGCTGCCCTCACAGCCGGAGGCGGACCTTTAAGGAGGCTGCATGGGTAAAAACCCGGGACAGGTCATATTTACAGACAGGGCGCGCTGCGTTGACTGCTACAGATGTCTGCTCGTATGCCCCGTGAATGCCATAAGCATTAGAAAAGGACAGGCTATGGTGGAGGAAAACCTTTGCGTTGCCTGCGGACGGTGCATAGATGAATGCCCCCAGGGGGCAAAGACCTTCAGAAACGATGTTAATACAGCCAGAAAAATACTGGAAAACAACCCCGGAAAAACAGCTTTCTCACTGGCGCCCGCCTTTGCAGCGGCCGCCGACGAGTCGCTGCGGATGAATCTGCCGGCGGCACTGCGCCGTCTCGGCGCCGCTTAGGTGGCAGAGACGTCAGCGGGAGCCTATGCGGTCTCCATGAAATCAGTTGAAAACGCGCGGAATAATCCCAAAAAAACCATTAT
>CAZGIO010000114.1:0-5881 GCA_964525975.1 uncultured bacterium | reverse complement strand
GAGATCATTAAATATGGACAGGAGACCAATGTCATGGAAGAGGGATGCCTCAGTTTTCCCGGACTCTATATTGAAGTTGAAAGACCCACTGTTGTGACAGTGAGAGCCATGACCCTGGACGGAAAGGAAATAGAGTTCGAAGGACATGATTATATGGCCAGAGTGCTGCAGCATGAGATCGACCATATCAACGGCACTGTCATGGTGGATCGGATGGATCCCATGAAAAGGATGGCTATATCCCAGGAACTGGAGGAGATCAAAGCTCAGGCGGAGATGCCCTGATATGAGATTAGTGTTCATGGGGACTTCGGAGTTCGCTCTCCCGTCTTTGAAGGCATTGAATAAAAAACATGAGATAGTCTGCGTATATACGGCGCCTGATAAACCCGCCGGGCGGGGCATGAACCTCAAAAAAGGAGCCGTCAAGGCTTACGCCGAAGAGGCGGGAGTGGAAGTGCGGACGCCTGTGAAACTGGATAACAGAGAGACAGAATACCTGAAAAGCCTGAGACCAGAGGCCGTGGCCGTAATATCATACGGGTTGAAAATACCACGCGCCATACTGGACTTGCCGTCACACTGCGTGATCAACGCCCACGCTTCGCTGCTCCCCAGACATAGAGGCGCTTCTCCCATCAACGCCGCCGTCATCGCAGGAGATAAAGAAAGCGGAGTCACGGTGTTCCGTCTCAATGAGGCCTGGGACGCGGGGGAGATGATCTCCAGAAAGAGTGTCACCCTTGAACCCCGGGAAACAGCTTCATCGCTCTGGGAAAAACTCCGTATTCTCTCAGCGGATGCTTTTCTGGAAGCGCTGTCGCTCCTCGATAACAACAGCGCGGATTTTGAACCTCAGGATGAGTCACAGGTCACATATGCTCATAAAATCAGCAGAGAGGACGCTCTAATACATTGGGATAAGCCCGCCGGGACCATAGACCGCATGATCAGAGGGTATTACTCATGGCCAATGGCATATACACTCTTTGACAACAGGACACTGAAGATACACAGGGCTGTCCCTGTTGGATCTGAACATAATGAAAAACCGGGCACGGTTCTTTCCGCGGATAAAAAAGGTATTGTCATCGCCTGTGGAAAAGACGCCCTGCGCCTTGAAAAGATACAGCTTCAGTCAAAAAAAGCCATGGAATGCGGCGACTTCCTCAATGGTAATAACGTCGAGCCGGGCATGTTGCTGGGAGTTTAGCTCCAGCGCTCACATCTATCCCGCTTGTTTTAAAGAACCCTTGTTCCCGCATACTACCATACCGTACGGTTGAAGTTTCCGTTTGACTTTTTTGTCACTTCAATGTAATATATCTTATATTACGTTTTTTAATCGTACGTCAGATTCGGGGGAGAATATATGGTTAAGAAAAAAAAGTCTTTGATACTGTGGCAGAAACCAATGGTCACAGTACTGGCAGGGCTCTCTCTGCCTGTGGCCGCTTCTGTATACTTTTTCGGCTGGCGGAGCATACTCGTCCTCTTTGTGGCGAATATGTTCGCCTTCGTCACAGAGTACGTCTTCAGCCTGGTATATAAGGAACCCATATCAGCGGCTGTCTTTGTGACAGGGACATTGTTTGCTCTCACACTGCCGCCCACTATCCCTTATTGGATGGCGGGGATGGGCGTGGTCTTCGGCGTGGTCTTCGGCAAGATGGCTTTCGGCGGGTTCGGGAGGAATATATTTAATCCCGCTATCGTGGGAAGAGTCTTCCTGTATATAAACTTCGGCGGCTTCATGACAGGGACAAAAGTCTGGTCCAGGCCCTGGAGCGGAGTGCCAGGCGGTTTCGTCCAGGCGGGATTCGATACAGTGACACAGGCTACACCTATGAAGATCGCGGCGGAAGGCGGGACTGTGCCCCTGATGGATCTGTTTCTGGGCAATATCTCAGGATGCCTCGGGGAGACATCGGCGCTGCTTATCCTTGCAGGCGGCCTCTATCTCCTGTGGAAAAAAGTGGCGGATAAAAAAGTAGTCTTTTCCACACTGCTGCTCTTTATCGTCACCCAGGGCGTCTTTTATTTTGCCGGCCGCGGGGAGGATCCCCTTACAGCGCTCCTTTCAGGGGGCGTCATGTTCGGCATATTTTTCATGGCAACGGATCCAGTAACAAGCTGCAGCACAAAAACCGGGAAATGGATATACGGCGGGATGATAGGGCTTCTAACTGTGCTCATCAGGATATTCGCATCCTGGCCCGAAGGGATCATGTTCGCTATCCTGCTGGCTAATATGTTCGGCCCCATAATCGATTATGCGGTGAAAGAGAAAAAAAACAGGAAAAAGGCGGCTTGATATGGATGGAAGACAGATAAAAAAAAGTTTTTACACTGTGGCCTTTACACTGGCAGTCACCACCTTCTTTATAGCCGGGCTTTCCTTTGCTTACTCAAGTACAAAGGAAAGGATCAAGCTTAATGAAAAACTCAGCCTGCGCAGGGCGGTGCTCGCGGCAGCCAGAGTGGAAATGCCAGGAGATCCGGTGAAGATATCAGACCTTTTCGAAGCTATCGTCGAGGAGAAGACCTCAAAAGAGGTGCATTACTATAAAGTGACAAAAGAAAACGGAGAGAGCTCATACGTGTTCGATGTCTCAGGGCCCGGCCTCTGGGGCACTATCTACGCGCTTCTGGGCTATGACAGCGGGTTCACAAGTATACAGGGATTTGTGATCATGGATCAGAACGAGACGCCGGGGCTGGGGGGACGTATCGCTGAAGCATGGTTCCAGGACCAGTTCAGTGGAAAAATGGGACCCTTTGACAAACTGGTGCCCGAAGAGTCTCCCTCTGACAGCACATCCTTTGCCGCTGTGACAGGAGCCACCTCCTCTTCAAACGCCGTAAAGGAACTGCTGAACAGGGCCATCGCCGGACAGGTGGAGGCCGTGAAAAAAGAGGTGCTGCCATGACGTTGAAAAAATTATTCCGTGAAGGGCTGTTTACTAATAACCCTGTCTTTATACAGGTGCTGGGCATCTGCTCCACACTGGCTGTCACAAATAAACTGAAAAATACCACAGTCATGGTGGTGGGACTTATATTTGTCACGGCATTTTCAAATTTTACCATCTCCCTTCTGAGAAAAGCCATACCCTCAAGGGTGAGGATGATGACACAGGTGCTTATCATCGCATCCTACGTGATAATGGTGGATATCATACTTAAAGCGTATCTACCTGATATTTCAAGACAGCTGGGGCCCTACGTGGGGCTGATTATCACCAACTGCGTCATCATGGGCAGAGCGGAAGCGTTCGCCATGTCAAACAGGCCGGGTATCTCGTTCATGGACGGCATCGCATCGGGGCTGGGTTACGCTTATGTGCTCCTTGTCATCGCCTTCTTCAGAGAACTCCTGGGATCAGGAAAGCTCTGGGATATACGCGTCCTGGGCGGCTGGTGGATAAACTGGTCCATGATGGTCATGGCGTCGGGAGCCTTTTTCATGCTGGCTGTATTTATCTGGTTAATGAAAGGCGTAGTGCTTAAAGAAAGGAGAGCATCATGACTTTCCTGGGGGCGTTTGCCATTTTCTTCGCTGCCATATTCACAAACAATATACTTCTCACAAATTACCTGGGCATGTGCTCTTTCCTCTCAGTCTCACGGGAAGTGAAGACTTCCATGGGGCTGGGTACCGCAGTCACTTTCGTGATGGCCTTTACAAGCGTAATCAACTGGGCTGTCTATGAATATCTGCTGAAACCTTACGACCTGGTCTATCTGCGCTATATCGTCTTTATCGTGGTCATCGCCGCCTTCGTGCAGCTGGTGGAGATGGTCATCGAACGGATGTCTGATACCCTCTATGCGGCGCTGGGCATCTTCCTGCCCCTGATCACAGTGAACTGCGCCATACTGGGCGTCAGCCTCTTCATGGTGATACGGGAATATACGTTCTGGGAATCCTTCGCCTACGGACTGGGCAGCGGACTGGGATGGCTGCTGGCTATACTGGCCATGGCGGGTATACGACAGAAGATGAAACGAAGCCGGGTGCCCGCAGGGCTCGAAGGCGCCGGGATAACACTGATCATCGCCGGTATCATGGCTATGGCTTTTACAGGTTTTTCCGGCATGATAAATATCAGTTGAGGTGTGTGATATGCTGAATGAACTGCTTACAGCTGTGATCGTGGTGGGGGGCATCTCCGGTGTCCTGGCTGTGATCATGGTCATCGCCGATAATACCATCGCTAATTACGGGGAAGTGAGACTTACTATAAATAAAGAAAAAGAACTCACAGTGAAAGGAGGCGCATCACTGCTCTCCACTCTCATGGGCGAGGAAATATTCATACCATCCGCCTGCGGCGGAAGGGGATCCTGCGGTTTCTGTAAAGTGAAAGTCACCGCGGGAGGAGGAGACCTGCTCCCCACGGAACTGCCTCACCTCTCGGAAGAAGAGATCCAGGATAATATCCGACTCTCCTGTCAGCTGAAACTGAAAAAAGACATGGCCATCGAAATACCGGAAGAACTCTTCAGCGTAAAACAGTTCAGGGCCGTGGTGTCTCAGATACGGGACCTTACTTACGATATAAAAGAGGTCACCTTCAGGCTTATTGAACCCCATGCCATAGAGTTTAAAGCGGGACAGTATGTGCAGCTCCAGACCCCTGAATATGAAAAATGCGATGAGTCAGTGTACAGAGCATATTCGGTATCCTCTTCTCCCTCAGAGACCGATACAGTGGAACTGGAGATAAGACGGGTCCCCGAAGGCATATGTACCACTTACGTCCACGATTATCTTAAAGAAGGGGATGAAGTGACATTCAACGGGCCCTACGGGGAGTTCTTCCTCAGAGATACCGATAATGATATCGTCTTCCTCGCAGGAGGATCCGGGAACGCGCCTATAAAATCCATGCTCATGGATATGGCGGAGAAGAATATCGGCAGAAAAGCCATCTACCTCTTCGGGGCGAGAAGTGAAAAAGATCTCTTCCTCACAGAGGAGATGAAAGCGTTTGAGAAAAAATTGAAAGATTTTAAATATATCCCCGCTCTTTCCGAACCGGGAGAGGACAGCGGATGGGACGGGGAGACAGGGCTTATAACAGAAGTGCTGGCCCGGCACCTGAAAGACGGCGGCAGGACCGAGGCTTACCTCTGCGGCAGCCCCGGGATGATCGCCGCGTGCGTCGCAGTGCTGAAAGAAAAGGGCGTCACCGAAGACCGCATATTCTATGATAAGTTTGCCTGATAAAGGGAGGTCGAAATGAAACAGACTCCTCAGATGGACCGCATACAGGAGGCAATGAGGCCGGGAGCTATAACACTGGAAGGCTTCCTGGGTACAGATACAAGAAAACTCGTGGATATACTCGTGGAGGACGACGCCGCGGTGAACCGCGCGCAGCTTACACATGAGGCCATCGCCATGCGGATGACTGAACTCAGAGAAGCGGGACTGAAAGGACTGGGGGAGTTCGTCACAGTGGAAAGCATGTTCGAAGTCCGCGTGGATACAGTGCGGGGAAAACTGCCATGCCCCTTCGGGGATCCCGGGATATTCTCCAAGACAAATATCACAGTGAGAAACCTCCTGAAGGAAAAAGAGATAACCTTCACAGATCTCAATATACATATGATAGCCGCACACGGGTTTTATGAGGGGAAAGGATCACATTTCCGCCTTGAACCTGATGAATTAGCTGATATAATAGAAGTTAGAAAAATGTAAAGCCACAGGGTTTATTTTTTTTTAGATTTTTCCAAATATGCTCTTGACACAGGGGGTATACTTTACTATACTCCCCTTCGTCAGCGCAAGTAAGCATTGACATCTTGATTTATCAGGGGGGCCGCTAGCTCAGCTGGTAGAGCAACGCCCTTTTAAGGCGTGGGTCGTTGG
>CAZGIO010000113.1:0-5931 GCA_964525975.1 uncultured bacterium | reverse complement strand
GGCAGACCCTGAGGCCATGGCCCGGGAATCAATGCTCAAACCCCCTGGATCGGCATTTACCGCGCCATATGCCCTATCCGTGGAAACTCTTTTTTATCCCTTCTGGATCACCGAATACAGTTACGGAAGCCGGCGGCACACACTGATATCAGACGGAAGGAACATGGAGCCTGTGAAGTTCAGCGCCCCGGCGTCCAGAGGTTTTCCTCTCTATCTGACATCATTCACCGCCATCTTAGGTGGACTTATTCTGGGCTTTTTAACCCGTCTTGCTCTTTTCATGAAGCCTGAAATGGCTCTCATTATTATTGCTCTTTTTCTGCCTTTAAGCTATATTCTCATCACAAAATGGTCCAAATGGCTCACAGGCTATCTTGCTGAAAGCGGAAATGTGCATTTTAACGGAAGGGAGTTCAATGGATAAGAGGCGTTACAGGTTCGCCCTGGTAAGGACATTTGATTCAGGCAACATAGGCGCTTCTCTCAGAGCCGTGAAAAACATGTGCAGCGGCGAGCTCTGGGCAATTGACCCCATACACTATATAAGGGAAGAGATCGACAAGTTCGCTGCAGGAGCAAGAGAATACAGCGATACCATAATCACCGGCAGGTCGCTGAAGGATTTCGCAGGGGAATGCGACACCATATACGCTCTTTCTGCCAGGGACAGAAAAGACACCCCGTCGATTTCCATGGCCTCCATGGCTCTGGAAATCGAGCAGAGCGGAGCGGAAAAGATAGGTTTTCTATTCGGAAACGAGACAAACGGCCTGAACGACGGTGAACTCCATTACGCCGCAAAGACGGTATTCATCCCCACGCCGGGTCCCCATCCCTCATTGAACCTTGCCCAGGCGGTATTGATCACTGCTTATGAACTGGGCCGCCTGAAAAAAGGCGTCCCCCTGAAATCCGGGATCAGTTCCGCGGACAAAGAATCCCTCTTTGAATCCATATGGGAACTCATGTGCACGGTATTTTTTCAAAAGGAGATCACCGCGGCCCGCACGAGGAAGCTTATACATAACGCCGTCAAAAAGTGGCCCCTTAACAATGCCGAGTACAAGTATCTGAAAAACACATTTGACGGCATGCGCGCGAAGATAAGCAAAAAATGAGCATTAGAACAGGCGTTCTACGCCTGTTCTCAAATGATTTTTAAGAATCGGGGCTGTTTTTCCTAATTATATTATCTTATTTCTTGCAAAAGTCCAAATTGCTATTATATTTCAAGTAAGGAGGTTACAGAGATGAAATATAAAATCGGGTTGATAGGCTGCGGCCGAATCAGCAAAAACCATTTTGAGACAATAAAAAATCTGTCAGACCGGCTTGAGCTGGCCGCGGTCTGTGACATCGTTGAAGAACGCGCATCCTCCAAGGGAGAAGAGTTCGGTGTTCCCTGGTACACAGACCACAGAGAGATGCTGGACAAGACAGATCTTGACATCGTGAGCATCTGCACCCCTTCGGGCATCCATCCCGCCATAGGAGTCGATGCAGCCAATAAAGGTGTACACGTACTCAGTGAAAAACCCATGGCTGTAAGGCTTGAGGATGCGGAGAAGCTTATAAGCGCCTGCGATGAGAACAAGGTAAATCTTTTTGTAGTGAAGCAGAACCGTCTCAACCCCGGTGTTGCGGGGTTGAAAGCAGCTGTGGAAAGCGGCAGGTTCGGCAAGATATATTTCATAAATGCCACGGTTTTCTGGACAAGACCCCAGGAATATTACGACATGGCCAAATGGAGAGGCACGTGGGAGTTTGACGGCGGCTGTTTCATGAACCAGGCCAGCCATTACGTGGACCTTGTCCAGTGGCTGGGGGGCCCCATTGAGAACGTCTGTTCCCAGACCGCCACACTTGCAAGAAACATAGAGGCGGAAGATACTGGAGCAGCCATACTCAAATTCAGAAGCGGTGCCATGGGCGTGATACAGACCACCATGCTCACATATCCCAAAAACCTGGAAGGCTCCCTGACTGTCATCGGTGAAAAGGGAACGGTGAAGATCGGCGGCATAGCGCTGAATAAGATCGAGAAATGGGATTTTGCGGACCATCTTCCCGAAGACGATGAGATCCAGCAGAGTGATTACACTCCTCCCAATGTATACGGGTTCGGGCATCTTAAATATTACAGGAACGTGCTGAGCGTCCTCGACGGCGAAGCCACCCCTTCCACAGACGGAAGATCAGGTAAAAAGAGCCTGGAGCTGATACTCGCCATGTACCAGAGTTCCATGGAAAACAGGACAGTGGGCCTGCCGCTGAATTACCCAAGATAAGGATGAGCGTCATGAAAGTACCATTTTATACAGGTGTCAGGGAATACCGGCGCCGCGAAGAGGAATTTGACCATGCGATCAAGGAAGTGCTGCTCAGGGGAGATTATATCCTCGGGACGGAAGTCGGCCAGCTGGAGGATGAGATCAGGGAATATACAGGAGCCGGCCACGCCGTGGGTGTTGCCAACGGTTCAGATGCTCTTTTCATCGCTCTTAAAGCAATGGGCATCGGCCCCGGTGACGAGGTCATCACAACGCCTTTTACTTTTTTTGCGTCAGTAAGCGCCATCACGAGACTCGGCGCAGTGCCTGTATTTACAGACATAGACCGTGAGACTTTTAACATGGATCTCAGCAGAGCCGAATCACTGATAACGGAGAAGACCAGAGCCATACTCCCGGTACATCTTTTTTCTCAGACAGCGGACATGGACAGTGTGCTTGCCCTGAGTGAAAAGCACGGCCTCAAAGTCCTGGAGGACGCCGCTGAAGCCTTCGGCATGCGCCACAGGGGAAGACATGCGGGAACCATGGGTGACGCAGGGACGTTTTCCTTCTACCCCACAAAGACTTTAGGGGGATACGGCGACGGCGGCATGATCATAACAGACGACAATGAGATCGCAGAGACCTGCTCGGCTCTCAGAAAACATGGAGAGACCTCCAGGTATCACCACGGGACAGTGGGCTTTAACAGCCGCCTGGACACCATCCAGGCCGCGGTGCTGAGGCTGAAGCTGCACGATATAGAAAAAGACATAGAAAAGCGTGACAGGGTCCGTGATTTTTATGACAAGGCCCTTGCAGGGATCAGCGGGCTGCAGACACCTGTGACAGCAGGGAACAGAAGGCCTGTCTGTTATGTTTATTCCATACTGACTGAAAAACGGGATCAGCTGAGAGAACATCTCACAGATGCGGGGATCGGCACTTCGATCTATTATCCTCTGCCCCTTCACCTGCAGCCCTGTTTCAGTTATCTTGGGTATGAAAAGGGTGCTTTACCCGTGGCGGAGAAGACCAGCAGCATGATACTGTCTCTCCCTGTGTTCCCCGACCTCACGCAGGAGGAGATGGAATACACCGCGGCAGAAGTCGTAAATTTTTTCAAAAACCGCCCATAAGGAGGTAAAGATGGACAGGATCGACAAGCAGATATTAAACATCCTTCAACTCAACGGAAGGATCACAAACAAAGCCATTGCGGAACGGATCGGCCTATCGACGCCTGCTGTTCTGGAGCGGATCAAAAAACTTGAGAACAACGGGTTCATAAAGGGATACAAAGCCATACTTGACCCGGAAAAACTGGGAAAGAAGATCACTGCGATCATGGCCATTACCATTGACAGGAAAAACATGGAATCTCTGGACAAGATCAGAGACGCCATAATCTCCTGCAAGGAGATCAGGTCCTACTATTTCACAACGGGCAAATATGATTTTATACTCAACGTCTCCATCGACTCTATCACCGCCCTGGAGGAATTTCTCATGAAGCGCATATCCTTTATCATCCCTTCCATAAGAAACGTGGAGACATTCATCGTCCTCTCCACGGAGGAGGACATGGGATTTGATCTGCCTGTAGAGGAGGCAAAACAGCTATGAGAAGACTCGCCGTTATGATGCTTATCTTCTCGGCGCTGCTGCTTTCTGCGTCAAAGATGAGAGACATCACCCCCCTCATGTCCATCCACAACCTTCCTGAAGAGATAGAAGAACCCGGCATCAGTTACAGAGGGGTCTTCATGGAGAAACACATCTTCGCGTCTCCCAGGGAAAACGCTTTATACCTTTTCCCCATATCAGGGGGTGCGGATTCTGAAAAGTTTTTCTTCAGGAGAGGGACAGACCGCAACGAGATACTTTCACCACTGGTGATGGCATCCATGGGCAACAGGATATGGGTGGCAGACTACGGCAACCGCATCTCGGTCTTCGCATACGATTCAGGAAAGATCCGGTCTCTCTACACCTCATTTTTACCTGACATGCAGGTAGTCATCTCTTTGTTTGTCACAGGGGACGCGCTTTTTGCCTTCGGCAGGAACATGGATGGAGAATATGTCCTTGCCGCCTGCGCGTATAACGGGTCGGATTCCAGGATCATTGACAACTTCGGCGACGAGGTGCCGGGCAACATCATAATGGGCACGGGTTTCGGCGGAGCTTTCTGCTATCTGTTCGAGTTTGATTCCGTCTGCACTCTGTATAAGGACGGCAAAAAAAAGCGCATGAGGCTTCCTCTCAAAACCAAGATCTCAAAGAAGAAGGACCGCCGCAACGGCATGATATACAATATCGGCAGCCGGGGGCCGTACACTTACGTGACATACTGGACTGTAAAGACCGGCGGGACACTACTTGTCCTGAAAAACGGCAAGTCCTTCGCGGTCATGGATTATCCCCTGGGCAAAGGCCATTTTTACAACGGGAACCTGTTTATATACAGGTTCAGCTTCAAGGACAAGAAACAGGCTTCATTTATTGTTGAAGTGAAGCTGGACAGCATATGGGAATAAAAAATCAGAAAGGAGCACAACATGATTAAAATCAGACTGCCCGACGGCGCGTCTCTTGAACTTCAAGACGGCGCCACAGTACTGGACGCGGCAAAAAAGATCAGCAATTCACTTGCAAAAAAAGCCATCTGCGGAGAAGTGGACGGCACACTCACCGACATGGAGACAGAGCTTACCAACGGTGCGACCTTTCGTCTTATAACAGCCAGAGACCCTGAAGCCCTGGATGTGGTCCGGCACACGACCTCCCACATCATGGCCCAGGCGGTCAAGAGGCTTTTCCCCGACGCGCTGGTGGCCATAGGCCCTTCCATCGAGAACGGTTTTTATTATGCCTTTGACCTGGATCATCATTTTTCACAGGACGACCTTACAGCCATAGAAGCCGAGATGACCAGGATCATAAAGGAGAACATCCCTGTGACAAAAGAGATCGTCTCCATGGAAGAAGCGGTAAAGCGCTACAGCGAAGCCGGAGAGACATACAAGGTCGAAATACTGAATGACATGGAATCAACAGACCATGTCTCCATATACCATCAGGGTGATTTTTCAGACCTTTGCCGCGGCCCCCATCTTAAAAGCACAGGAAAAGCGGGCCACTTCAAACTGCTCTCCGTCGCAGGAGCCTATTGGCGCGGCGACGAGAAGAACAAGATGCTGCAGCGCATATACGGCACAGCTTTTCTCACAGAAGAGGACCTGAAAACATACATCGACGCAGTGGAAGAGGCAAAACGCCGGGACCACAGAAAACTGGGAAAGCAGATGGACCTTTTCTCCATACAATCGGATTTCGGCCCGGGGCTTCCCTTCTGGCACCCCAACGGAGCATACATCAGGCGACAGCTGGAAAACTACCTCTTCGACGAGCTTATTGAAAGCGGCTATTCCATCGTCAACACACCCCACATCGCAAAATCCGACCTCTGGAAGACTTCTGGGCATTGGAATTTCTACAGGGAAAACATCTTCTCTCCCATGGAGATCGACGGGGACGAATACCTGCTCAAACCTATGAACTGCCCGTTTCACGTCCTTATATACAAGAACCAGAAAAAGAGCTACAGGGAACTCCCCATGAGGATGGCGGAGCTGGGCACGGTCTACCGCTACGA
>CAZGIO010000112.1:0-5932 GCA_964525975.1 uncultured bacterium | reverse complement strand
TTTTTGCGGGAGCAGATGAAACTCCTGGAGAAATTAAAGAAATAAATGGAAAAAGACAGCGGTATGGTCAAGCATTCATTTTATGTCAAAAAGAATATCTGACAGAAATTCAACAAATGATAGAACAGCCCGTTATTATCCAATCCAAAATACCTGAAAGATTAAAGTATATCATTTGTACTTGGGTTTGTGGAGGAATCCAAACTCAAGAATCGTTATGGCAAGTATATCAAAAAATATTTCTTAAACATCCAGATCTTGCATTGTTGTCGGATGATTTCACATGGTTAAGGGATCATAAATTTATCACTCTCGATCAGTATGGAATAATATCATTGCGTCATCAAGCAGAAATCGTTGCTTTTTATGCCATTGAACCTGAAACAATTTTACATTTTAATTTAATTCGTTATAGATTAGAACAATGGAAAAATCAATCAGATATCACATTACCTATAATTTTGATGTCATTTCTTTCTTGTGAAAAATTTCTGCAATCGATACAAGTTGATAATGATATTGATGAAAATCTTCTCAGGAATGCAGATCCTTTTCTTCCCGATTTTCTGTTAAAATCTTTAATTTTTCATAAGTCTCAAACCAGACATAAAATCATCAAATTAAAAAAAGCATTTTCTTTAATTTTCTCAGATTATCTAAATAACCCTAAAAACATTGATGTGAACTGGCAGGTATTGATCGGGCTCAAAGTAAATAGCTGGCTGAATGTGGATATTTCAACCGAACTACTTTACGACGATGATATCAATATTACTGACAAGCTCCAGGAAGAGATCGTCAAATTTTCCATGAATACAGGAAGAAAACCTGAGGATACCGCCAAGATGCTTCAGGAAAACGGCATGATGGACAAGATGGCCTATGATATATGGGAAAAAGAGGTGCTTGACAAAGTCATCGAAAAGGTTAACAATAACAAGGATGCCTCTGAGGACAAAGAGGCTGAGAAGAAAGACTGAGACATAATGTTTTTAAGCGGGAGGTGCTTTAGATGAATCTGACTCCAATAGTGATCGAAGAGACCAGCAAAGGCGAACGCGCGTATGATATATACTCACGCCTTTTGAAAGACAGGATTATTTTTCTTGGTTCTCCCGTGGACGATTATGTGGCAAACGCCATCATAGCCCAGCTGCTTTTTCTTGAAGCTGAAGACGCCGAGAAGGAGATCTACGTTTACATAAATTCTCCGGGAGGCATTGTCACATCGGGACTGGCCATATATGACACCATGCAGTTTGTCAAGCCGCCTATATCCACCATCTGCATGGGGCAGGCTGCCAGCATGGCCGCTGTGCTCCTCTCTGCGGGTAATCCGGGCAAGCGCTTTGCGCTTCCCCATTCCAGGATCATGATACATCAGCCCCTGGGAGGTGTGCAGGGACAGGCTGCGGATATAGAGATACACGCCAGGGAGATACTCAACATGAAGGATGTCCTCAACGGTATTCTGGCTAAACACACGGGACAGCCCATGAAAAACATAAAAAAAGATACAGACAGAGATCATTTTCTTTCAGCTGAAGAAGCCAAGGCATACGGCTTGATAGATGATATCATAACAATGAGGTAAGGTGAGGCGCGATAATGGACCCCAAATGCTCATTCTGCGGGCTGGACATGAATTCAGTGGAACGGATGTTCCGTTCAAAAACAGATCCCAACGTCTTCATATGTGACAACTGCGTCGAAGAGTTCGATGCCATCATGCTGGAGCTCAATGATGTGGATGACACCATCAACAGCGTCGTGCGTGAGAACGAATACGAGGAGAGCAACCTTCTGAAGCCCAAAGAGATAAAGGCTATGCTGGATGATTACGTCATCGGCCAGGAGGACTCGAAAAAAGTGCTTTCAGTGTCGGTGTATAACCATTACAAGAGGATCTTCCATAATAGCGGCAATACAGATGAACTTGAGCTTGACAAGAGCAATATACTGCTGCTGGGCCCCACGGGTTCAGGCAAGACCCTTCTGGCACGCACACTGGCCAGGATACTTGATGTGCCCTTCGCCATTGCCGATGCCACGACCCTCACAGAAGCGGGTTATGTGGGAGAGGATGTGGAGAATATCCTCCTGAAGCTTCTCAGAGAAGCTGATTTTGATGTTAACAAAGCTGAAAAAGGGATCATATATATTGATGAGATCGATAAGATCAGCAGAAAATCCGAAAATCCCTCTATCACAAGAGATGTATCAGGCGAGGGGGTCCAGCAGGCGCTGCTGAAGATCATAGAGGGCACTGTGGCCAATATACCGCCGCAGGGCGGCCGGAAACATCCGTATCAGCAGTTCATATCCCTTGACACCACCAATATACTTTTTATATGCGGCGGTGCCTTCGGAGGACTGGGTAAGATCATATCCAGAAGGCTGGGCAAGAAAGTGGTGGGTTTCCTGAAAGAGGGACAGACCGCTATGAAGGAAGAGAGTGAGATACTCAGAAGCGCTGAGTCTGAAGATATAGTGAAATACGGACTTATCCCTGAACTGGTGGGACGCATGCCCGTGGTGACCGTCCTGGATGAGCTGGATAAAGAGGCTCTTGTAAAGATCCTTTCGGAACCGAAGAACTCACTGGTGAAACAGTATCAGAAGTTCTTTGAGATGGAAGGCGTCGAGCTGGAGTTCGAGGGGAAAGCTCTGGAGACAGTGGCCGACATAGCCATAAAGAAAGGCCTTGGCGCCAGGGGTTTAAGGTCTATCATGGAATCCATGATGATGGATATCATGTATGAACTGCCTGAACAGAATGATATTGTAAAATGTATTATCAGTGAAAAGTCTGTAATCGGCGAAGAAGGACCGCGCTATATTTATAAGGACGAGGAAACAGCCTGACGGAGTGATGTTGAGAATCCAGGACATACAGTTTCTGACCTCTTATGCAGGGCAGGGGAAACCCCCTGTCTGGAATCTGCCTGAGATCGCCGTTGTGGGGCGTTCCAATGTGGGCAAATCATCGTTTATCAACGCTATAACAGGACGAAAAGCCGTGGCAAAGACCAGTTCCAAGCCGGGAAAGACCAGGCTTGTGAACTATTTTGTGGTGGATGCGTCATTTATCCTCGTGGACCTGCCTGGCTACGGCTATGCCAAAGCCGCCAAGACTGAACGTGAAAAATGGAAAAAGACCATAGATAAATATTTCAGAGGATCCCAGTGGCTCAAGACGGTGATCATCATCATCGATGCCAAAGTGGGCATAACCGAACTGGATCAGATGATGTTCGATTACTGTGCGAAGCTGGGTATAACCTTTTATATTATTGCAAATAAGGAAGATAAGCTGAACCAGAGCATGAGGTCCAGAAGACAGAAAGAATTTGACGGACTCTTTGGAAAAGGGAGCTATATGTTTTTTTCCGCGGTGAAAAAACGCGGAGTGGACAAGTTTCTCGGGATGCTCAAGGATTTTTTAGGATATTGACAGGAGGATTAATATGCCGTCTTTAGTGGTTGTCGGGGCGCAGTGGGGAGATGAAGGAAAAGGGAAGATCGTGGATCAGCTCTCGTCAAAGGCCGATCTTGTGGTGAGGTTTCAGGGCGGAGCCAATGCCGGGCATACTATCTATGTGGGGGAGGAAAAACATGTCTTCCATCTTCTGCCTTCAGGTATTCTGCAGAAAGACTGTATTGTGGCTGTGGGTAACGGTGTGGTGCTTGATCCCGGCATACTTATAGATGAGATCAACCTGCTTGAAGACCGTGATTATCAGATCTCCCCTGAGAACCTGAAAATATCACCCCTTGCTCATGTGGTCCTTCCGTACCATAAGGTCCTTGACGGACTACAGGAGGAGAGTAAAAACGCTTCCAAAGTGGGAACCACGAAAAAGGGCATAGGGCCGTGCTACGAAGATAAGATGGCAAGGATCGGAATACGCGTGATGGATCTTATAGATGAGGCTGTATTGCGCGAAAAACTTTCATATGCCGTTGGACTTAAAAACAAGATCATTACACAGGTCTACGGCGGCAAGCCGTTGAGTTTTGATGAGATCTACGAAGAATACAGGGATTACGGGAAAAAACTCGAAGACTTTGTCTATGATATATCATATCTTATCGGTGATTTCCTCAGCAATGGAAAAAAAGTGCTGTTTGAAGGGGCTCAGGCCACTTGTCTGGATATAGATTTCGGGACATATCCCTTTGTGACTTCATCCAATACAACAGTGGGCGGCGTAGTGACAGGCGCCGGAGTGGCACATTCTGCCATAGATAATGTGGTGGGTATTGTCAAGGTATATACCACCCGGGTGGGAGAAGGCATCTTCCCCACTGAACTTAATGACAGTACCGGAGAAATGATCAGGGATATAGCAGGGGAATACGGAGCCACCACAGGACGGCCCCGGAGATGCGGATGGCTTGATCTGCTCATGCTGAAATATGCCGTGAGGATCAACGGACTCACATCCATAGCTCTTACGAGGCTTGATGTGCTTGACGGACTCGATGAGATCAAAGCCGCGGAATATTATGAATCAGACGGCACTGTTATCGAAGAGTTTTCACCCTTTATACTGAAACAGGGAACATTGACCCCTTCATACAGGACTTTCAAGGGGTGGAAAACCAGCACAACGGGTATACGCGCTTATGATGACCTGCCCCTGCAGGCCAGAGAATATGTGGAGTTCATAGAAGACTACACAGGGATCCCGGTCTCCGTGATATCAGTGGGGCCTTCACGGGAAGCCACTATCATCAAAGAGCCCGGATTACTTCTGTAATATCATAGCCTTCTCCGCATAATTGCGGAGAAGGTATTTTCTCATAAATATCAGATATAGAGCCACGATGATCGTGCCTTTAACCACGCTTGAGCCGCTCACGCTCCACCATACGGCGTTGACTCCAAGCCCTCTGCCTGCGAGAAACAGGGCGGCGGGAATCCTGAGCCCGGTGAATATTATACTTACCGCGGCGGGAATAAAGGTCCTGCCCATGCCGTTGAACGCTCCTGCAGTGGTGATCTCCACAGCCATGAAGAGCTGTGAATAACCCAGTATGCGCAGGTATATCACTCCGGCGGATAAAGCCTCCGCTTCAGAGAGAAACAGTCTGAAGACCGGTTCCCCGGCGAAAATGAGGAGCAGAGATGCGCCGATACCGAAAATAGACATGATACCCATGGCAGTGGCATAACCGCTTCTGATCCTGCGGAGCTGCCCCGCTCCGAAGTTCTGTCCCACAAATGCTCCCAGAGCTGTGGATATGCCGCTGGCTGTCATCCAGGTGATGGCTTCTATCTGGGAACCCACGCGCTGCACTGCGATGGGGATGGGGCCCCAGACAGCAAGGATGCGGGCAAGTATCATGGCAAAGACTGAAAAGAGAGCGTTCTGGGCGGATACAGGCAGTCCGATCTTCATGATGCGTGTGACTTCGTGGCCGCTGGCCCTGTTTAACATCTCTTTCAGGTTAAAGACTTTTTTTCTGGAAAGGATCACCAGGAATATGAGAGACACGGCAATATTGGATATCACAGTTGCCGCGGCGGCTCCCGCAGTGCCCAGGGCGGGCAGAGGCCCGGCGCCGAAGATCATCAGAGGGTCCAGTACGAGGTTCAGCAGCAGTCCCGCGGTATTGACCTTGAACGGTGTCTTGCTGTCTCCCAGCCCGTTTAATATGCCGGTGAACGTGGGGTTAAGAAATATGGAAAACGCACCGGCGCCGATGATCCGGAGATAGACCACGCTGTTGGCCGATACGTTGTAACCGTCTATGTCGCTGAGATTGAAAAACCTGATGAGAGGGACCGCTGAAAGCAGTATGACGACCCCAAAGACCAGGGACATTACCAGGGAGCTTTTCAGCGCCGCGCCGACGATTCCCGATGCGGCATCTGTGTCCCCTCTGCCAAGTGCCTGGGAGACATTGACTTCGGCGCCGATCTTTG
>CAZGIO010000111.1:0-5943 GCA_964525975.1 uncultured bacterium | reverse complement strand
TTCCTTGCACCGTATGTGGTGCCGTTCGGATTCATGTAATAGTCAAACTGGTTCCCTGAGGGCTGTTTATTGAGGATATTCTCATACATATGCATATCCACACCCAGGTCATTGGCGAGTTTCTGCAGTTCGCATTTTTCATTGGCTGCGCATGAAGGGCAGTCAACATTATGGTTGGAGAGAATAAGTCCCACTATGGATTTTCTTCTCTCACGGAGTTTTTTGGAATTTGTAACAATTTTCATCCCGGGGGCCACAGGTGTGCAGCATGCGCGCTGCATGGCGCCGGGCCTGTCCTCATACTCGATCACGCAAACGCCGCAGGCGGCTGTAGGCGGAAGATCTTCATGATAACAGAGTGTGGGGATGTTTTTCCCGGCCTGTTTTGCGGCATCAAGGATAGTAGTACCCGCGGGCACTTCAACTTCTAAACCGTCGATATACAATTTGACCATATCAGCCATAATATATCCCTCCTTAAATCTCTTTATCGTTTCATCTTGCAGATGTCACACATACATACCTTGCGTCTGATATGTTCCAGGACCTCGTCCTCGAAATATTTCGCAGCGGTATGAATTACCAAATACGGCGACTGCCCCAACGCGCACAAAGCGGTTGTGCTCATGGCTTCTGAGACGGAAAGCATCTTCTGCCAATCCTGTTCAGTGCCCTCACCGTGATATATCTTATCAGCGAGCATATAGAGCTGCGTGGTGCCTATGCGGCAGGGCGAACATTTTCCGCAGGACTCATGTTTGAAGAAGAACAATATGTTCCTCAGCATGTCCACGATACAGGCGGAATCGTTCATGACCAGTATGGCTCCTGAACCCAGCACTGCTTTATATTCACCAAGATGGTCATAATCCATCTTCACATCCAGCATCTCCTCATCCAGGAACGCGCCGGCAGCTCCGCCCACCAGGGCACATTTGAACTTACCGCCTTTTACTCCTCCGGCATATTTGTATATGATGTCGCGAAGAGGTGTTCCCATCTCCACTTCAACCAGGCCGGGGTTATTCACATGGCCCAGGATGGTGTATACTTTTGTGCCTTTGGATTTTTCCGTTCCGATGGAGTTATACCATTCAGGCCCGTTCAGTATGATGGAAGGAACGTTGGAGAGTGTCTCCACGTTATTTACCACTGTGGGCTGCTGCCAGAGTCCTTTGACTCCGGGGAAAGGCGGTTTCACTCTGGGGTTACCCCTGCCGCCTTCCAGCGAGTTGATAAGAGCGGTCTCTTCGCCGCAGACATACGCTCCGGCGCCAACTTTGATCTCGATATCAAAATTGAATCCTGAACCGAATATATTCTCACCGAGGATACCGTATTTGCGCGCATCTTCGATGGCTTTCTGTGTCCTGGATATAGAGAGCGAGTATTCGCCTCTGATATAGATGTATCCCTTTTCAGCGCCGATCGCATAACCTGCTATGGCCATACCCTCAAGGAGCTTATGGGGATCGCCTTCCATGATGAGTCTGTCCTTGAAAGTACCCGGCTCACCTTCATCGGCGTTGCATACCACATATTTAGGCTTATTTTCCAGTGGAGCGGTGAAAGACCATTTCAATCCCGTGGGAAAACCGGCTCCGCCGCGGCCTCTCAGGCCGGAGGCTTTTACCATGTCCACGATGTCCGCGGGTTTATGTTCTGTCACGGCTTTTCCCAAAGCCTCATATCCATTGACTGCGATATATTCTTCTATGTTTTCCGGATCGATAAGGCCTGAGTTAGCCAACACGATCCTGTTCTGTTTTTTGAGTTCCTGAGCAGTCTCCCTGAAAGAGATGATACTCTGATCCACTTTACCGGTGAACTGGAGTCTCTTTACAGGTCTTCCTTTAAGGAGATGTTCATTAACGATCTCGCGAACATCTTCCATTGTGACATTTGTATAATAAATATCATCGGGCTGCACCAGGATGACGACGCCTTTTCCCGCGATACCCATGGGTCCTGTTTCCACGACCATGACTTCATCGGCCAGCCCGGCGTCTGCCAGTGACTTCTCAAGCTCAGTCTTGACCTTGCGGGCTCCGGCGATCAATGTATCTTCATCAACGCTGAACAATACATACTTAGTGATCATCTTCATACCTTCCCCCCTCTGTAGTCTTCTACTATCTTCCTGAGCTTTTTAGGTGTGAGATTGCCATAGACGGTCTCATCGATCATCATAGCCGGTGCCACACCGCACACACCCAGACAGGAAGTCAGTTCAAGTGTAAAGAGCATATCCGGAGTGGTCTGTCCCACTTCTATGCCCAGCATCTCCCTGAGTACATCCAGGACATCTTCCGAGCCCATGAGATGGCAGGGAGGAGAGTCGCATAACCTGATCACATGCTTGCCCCTTGGTTTCCTTGAGATCATGGAGTAAAATGTCGCTGTCCCGTATACCTTTGCATAAGGCAGACCGATATAGTCGGCAATCTCTTCCATATCTTCTTCGGTAACATAGTTATAGGGACTGGCATCCTGGATATCATGCAGGATGTAGAGCAGATTGTCCGGCTCAGCTTTATACCTTTTCAAAATCTCTTTTCTTTTCATACCCTTTCCCCTTTCATATAAAAATATTTAACGCGGGAAGCTGGCTCCCGCGCGTTAAATTTTTACTCTTCATCCCCCGACATCTTTTTTACAGCACCAAAGGGGCAGACGTCGAAACAGTTGCCGCAGTTGATACATTTATCGGGTTCGATCCTGTGCTTCACTCCGCGTTCGCCTCTTATGGCGTCAACGGGGCATTTCTGCGCACAGAGAGTACAGGCTTTGCATTTATCCTCGTCGATCTCATACCTGATCAGCGAAGTACATACAAGAGCCCGGCACTTATGGTCATGAATATGCTCTTCATATTCATGCCTGAAATATTTGATGGTTGACAGCACCGGATTGGGAGCTGTCTGGCCAAGTCCGCAAAGGGCAGTCTGTTTGATCGTGGCACCCAGTCTTTCAAGCTCCTCGATGTCGCCTTCTCTGCCTTCGCCTTTTGTTATCCTGTCGAGGATCCCGTACATCTGTTTCAGCCCCACACGGCAGGGTGTACATTTGCCGCATGATTCGAAACATGTGAAATCAAGGAAAAACTTGGCTGTATTGACCATACATGTGGTCTCATCCATGGCGATAACGCCGCCTGAGCCCATCATGGCGCCCAGTTCAAGGAGAGACTCATAATCGATGGGAGTATCAAAATACTCAGGTGTGACGCAGCCGCCTGACGGCCCGCCGAGCTGCACAGCTTTGATCTCATAACCCTCGGGAGCTCCGCCTCCGATGTCATAGATAAGTTCTCTGATGGTGGTGCCCATGGGCACTTCAGCAAGACCTGTGTTTTTGATAGTGCCTGAGAGTGCAAAGACCTTGGTGCCCTTGCTTGTCTCAGTCCCTATTCCCGCCATCCATGCGCCTCCGTTGAGGACGATGTGTCTAACGTTGGAATAAGTCTCAACGTTATTAAGCACAGTGGGTTTACCCCATACGCCTGACTGTGAGGGATACGGGGGACGCGGTCTTGGGTTGCCCCTTTTACCTTCGATGGAATGGATAAGAGCAGTCTCTTCACCGCAGACAAAAGCGCCGGCGCCCACTCTTACTTCCAGTTCAAAAGAGAAACCGCTTTCAAAGATATTCTCACCGAGGAATCCCACTTCCTTAGCCTGTCCGATGGCTTTATGAAGCCTCTCTATGGCCAGGGGATATTCCGCGCGGACGTATACATAACCCTTCTGCGCGCCTACCACGTAGCCTGCGATGGCCATGCCCTCGATAAGAGTATGAGGATCACCTTCGATGACAGACCTGTCCATGAACGCTCCGGGATCACCCTCATCTGCGTTACATATGACATACTTCTCATCCGAGGTAGTGTCCTTTGTGAACTTCCATTTGAGGTGAGTGGGGAAACCTCCGCCCCCACGGCCCCGGAGTCCTGATATTTTGATCTCTTCAAGCACAGAATCAGGGGTCATCTCAGTAAGAGCTTTTCCCAGGGCTTCATAACCGCCAGTGGCGATATATTCATCCAGGCTTTCGGGATCTATATTTCCGCAATTTTTCAAAACGATCTTTTCCTGTTTTTTGAAATAGTCAACTTCACTGCTCTTTTTCACGAGCTCTTCTGTGAGCGGTGATTTATAAAGCAGCCTTTCAACAGGACGGCCTTTAAGAAAATGCTGTTCCACTATATCCTTGACATCTTCCACCTGGACTTTTTTATACAAAATCTCATCGGGATAGACAAGGATGACGGGACCGAGCTGACAGGGGCCCATACACCCTGTCTCAATGACTTTGATCTCGTCTGAAAGATCCAGCTTCCGGATCTCGGAAAGCATCTCTTCTTTGACCTTTAAGCTGTTATTGGAAATGCATGATGCGCCGCTGCACACCAGCACATTCAATCTGTGAGCCATAAAAGCATCCTCCTAACTACTTTTCCTCCATGGAGATCATGAATTCGTTAACGGCATTTCCCTTTACTATATGCTCGTCGACGACCTTCCTTACTTTAGAAGGATCCATCTCGCCATAGAGTATTACAGGTTTACCCTCTTCATGAATCTCGACTATGGGTTCCATTGAACTCATGCCCTTTTCACCGGTCTGAGTCACAACACAATCTTTGATGTTTTTTTCATTGATCTCATTTATGAAGGCCTTCAAGACTTCCCTTGCCCCCGCGGCGATACCGGATGTCCCCATACCAACCACAACTTTGATTTTTGCGTCCTGTGAACGCAGTTTTATCTCGTTCTGCGCCTTTTCACGTAATTTTCTCAATTCTTCAAGATTCTTCATAAAAATCCCACCTTTCAACCAATCTCTTTATACTTATTCAATATTTCAGAGACCTTTTTTCTGTCAACATGTCCATAGACATCTTCGTTAACCATGAGCACAGGCGCAAGCCCGCAAGCTCCGAAGCATCGCGCAGTGGTCAGGGTGAACAGATTGTCCTCTGTGGTCTCTCCCTCTTCAATACCTAATTCATCTTTAAAATACTCGACTACCTTTGCGGCGCCTTTTACGTAACATGCGGTACCCATACAAATATTAACAACATATTTTCCCCTGGGAGTCATGCTGAAAAAGTTGTAAAAAGTAACAACCCCGTAAACAGTACTCAATGGAATATCAAGTCTTTGTGAAATAAAAGTCTGTACTTCCATGGGGAGATATCCGAAGATCTCCTGTCCCTTATGAAGCACGTTGATCAATGGTCCTGGCATATCCTTGACTGAATCAATAAAGGCTCCCAATTCCCTGTATTGTTCATTGTCGGGGATATGAATCTTCAACGATTCCATAAAAATATCCTCCTTCCGGCATATCGAAAATACTTTTTTTGGAAAAAATCAACAAAATCAGGTTAAATCGATGTATTTAGATATAACGATATTAAATCATTTATCAGACAGCACTTTTGAGATCAGACCGCGGTTCTCAATATAGAGCAGACGCACTGCTTCAGAAGCTCTTGTGACGGCCACATAACCCAGATTCGAATCCAGGACCCCGCCCCTCAGAGCGTCAAATCCCAGGGCTATGACCCCCTTAAACTCCAGCCCCTTTGCAGAATGGATAGTGGAGAGTTTCACTTTCCCGTCGAGGACACGGTATCCCCTCTTCCCCTTCATTGAAGAGATATCTTCCGCCTGGATACCTCTTTCTCCCAGTGATGATATGAGAAGCCCGGGGAGATCGGCAGAACCGTACAGAGACCTTTTTGGATAAAGCACTGCTATATCATGGTTCTTGAAATCATACCGGCTGCAATAGACCTGGACAGTGTCGGCAACCTTATTGATGACATCTTCCAGGCTGCTGCATTTGATGCAGCGGGGCATTTTTCCTTTTTCAAAGTAACGCTTTGTCCCGGGTATAAACAGATTACGCACAAAAAGCGAAGCGAACTCACTTATG
>CAZGIO010000110.1:0-5953 GCA_964525975.1 uncultured bacterium | reverse complement strand
AGGAAAATACTGGAAAACAACCCCGGAAAAACAGCTTTCTCACTGGCACCCGCTTTTGCAGCGGCTGCTGATGAGTCCCTGCGGATGAACCTGCCGTCGGCACTGCGCCGTCTCGGCGCCGCTTATGTGTCAGAGACGTCAGTGGGAGCCTATGCGGTCTCCATGAAATCATTTGAAAACGCGCGGAATAATCCCAAAAAACCCTTTATGGCAACGGCATGTCCTTCTTTTGTAAATTATGTGGAACGGTATCATCCCGATATGACAGAATATCTTGTGCCTGTGGTTTCCCCCATGATCGCCCATGGAAGGCATCTGAAAAAGAAACTGGGAAAAGACTGGAAAGTCATTTTTGCCGGTCCTTGTATTTCAAAAAAGTACGAGGCAGAAAAGATGGATGATTCAGGGGCAGTGGACTGTGTGATAACATTCAAAGAACTCAATGACTGGCTCGAAAACGAAGATATTCATCTGGATAACCTGGAACCAAGCGGCTTTGATGAGACACCTGTACCCGCAGCCCGGCTCTTTCCCGTGAGCGGAGGGCTCATGAAGACAGGGGGAAAGGATGACAGCCTCACCTCCCTCACCTGCGTGGCCGTGAGCGGACATAAGGAGATAGAGGACATGCTGCAAAGCCTGAAAAACGATCCCAGACCCATATTCGTAGAACCGCTCTTTTGCGAAGGAGGCTGCGTCAACGGACCCGGCATGCCGGAAATGGGGGACCTCCTCTCGAGAAAAGAACGTGTAATACGTTACGCCGCGGAACCATGCGGTGAGACAGAGAAGACTTATACAGACCACATCAGCGCCCTATATGAACCCAATCCCGTGGAGATGGAGCCTGTATCCGAAGACCAGATCAGAAAAGTCCTGGAGATGACAGGAAAGGGTGACCCCCTTAACCAGCTCAACTGCGGCGCCTGCGGTTACGACACCTGCCGGGAAAAAGCAATCGCTGTAATACGAGGCATGGCTGAACCGGAGATGTGCATGCCTTACATGCGCAGACTCGCAGAACGCCGTACAGACCGGATCCTGGATACCAGCCCCAACGGTATAGTCATGCTGGATTCAAGACTGAATATCATAGGCATGAATCCCGCTTTTACCGAGATGTTCAGATGTACAAGAGCCGTCATGGGAAAAAATATATCTTACCTTATGGATCCTGAGCTCTTCGAGGACCTGGCCGCAGGCAACAGTGAAAAATATGATCAGCTTGCGTCTTTTGACAGGTATAACCTTTACTGCAGGATCATTGCTTATGCCCTGAAACAGGATGAACAATATATCGGTATATTCGTGGATAATACCAAAGCTTACACCGGAAGAAAACAATTGGAAGCCATGAAAGAAAACGCCGTGATGCAGGCCAGGGAGCTCCTGGAACATCAGATCAATATGGCTGAATCCATGGCCAGATTCCTGGGCGAGAATACAGCCAGAGGCGAAGAGATCGTATCCAAGCTCATTGATATCGCCACAGAGGGTGTTTCCCCGAGGGAATGATATGCCGAGAAAATCGCTCTATATAGAAACACACACAGCTCAGGTCTCCAAGCACGGCGATAAAGCCTGCGGAGATGCATACCTTGTGGAACGAAACAGAGATGTGACCACGGTGATACTCGCAGACGGAATAGGATCCGGCGCAAGGGCGCATATATATGCCACTCTCTGCATCAACCGCCTCATGGAACTTCTCCGGCAGGGTTTTACAGCCAGGGAAGCCTTTGAACGCGTGGTGAAAAGCATGCATAAGGCCAGAAAAGACAACGGCCCCTACGCGGTGTTCACACTCATGCGCATACGGAAAAAAGGGGAGACCACCATACTCTCATATGAGATGCCCGAAGCGCTCTTTATCGGTATGAACCGCCACACAAGCGTGCTGGGAAGGCGCGCCCTCACCATGGGCGGTGAAGTGGTCCATGAATCCAACTGCTTTCTGGATCCCTCCGAATCCATCATGCTTGTATCCGACGGTATATCACAAGCGGGGCTCGGTGTCACTTACCGCATGGGGCTCACCATGGAGGGTGCCGCCGCGGAAGTGAACGACCTGCTCAGAGACGGAACGGATATAAAAAAGATACCGGGAAAGATGATAGAATACGTGCGCGGCATAAACGGCGGCGTAAACGGCGATGACAACAGCGTGGTCATGGCCCGGGCCAGGGAAGGTGCCGTGCTCACCATACTCACAGGACCGCCTGCCAGTAAAGAGGATGACTCAGCCGTCGTACACGATTTTATGGATCGCGAGGGCTATAAGGCTGTCTGCGGTTCCACAACCGCTGATATCGTCTCCAGAGAGACAGGGCGTCCCGTGAAGATGGAGGAAAACCCCAAAAGCCTTATCGCGCCTCCCTGCTATTTCATCGAAGGGATAAACCTGGTCACAGAAGGGGCGGTGACAATTAATCAGGTCTTTAATATCATCGATAAAGATCCGGCACTTTATAAGCTGGACAGCGGAGTGACACAACTCTGCTACTATATGCTCCTTGCCGACAGGATCAATATCATCATGGGAGGCAGCAGAAACCTGGCCCACGGTGATATCTCATTTGTCCAGAGAGGCATCACGCCTAGGAATGAGATCATACCCATGCTGGCTGAAAGATTGAGAAAATTGGGAAAACTGGTCATAATCGAACAGGATACATAAAAAAACAGTTGCAGAATCTTCACAGAAGCATAACATAGAAGTATGTTGCAGATTAACGGAAGATTCCAAATAATCGGACTGATAAATAAAAACAATAACTTCGTCGTTTATGATGCCAAGGATATTTTAAAAAACAATGCTTCTGTGGTGGTAAAAGCTTCTGTATCAGATGATAAATTTCAGAAAGATCTGCTTCTTAAAGAATACCTTTCCTGTTCAATTTATAAACATCCCGGCATACGGCCAACGGTGTCTTTTCATTCTCTGAGGACTATCGACGGAAGATATACTGATACCGGCCGTGTTTTTCTTGTGACAGAAAAAATGCCGGAAATATTTCAGATTACACATGAAAATGAAAAAGAACTTCTGAATATGATTTTTGCCGTGGCGCAGTTCCTCCATAAGAATGGAACATATCACGGTGATCTTAGAAAAGAAAACATACTATTAAATAAAGAAGGCAGACCGATCTTTTTTGATCTGAGCCCCCTCTATGTGAATGCCGAGACAGGCATGAAAAGCGACCTGACGTCTATAGCGAACATACTGCGGTCACTGGGATATGAGATCGAGGAAGACGACATACCCGGCATACTCCACGGCCCTGTCTTCTCTAAACTTGTCTCGGACCGTGAACAGAAAAAGATCATTTCTGAACATATTAAAACAACTTCATTTCCCTCCGACCTGTTACTGGATTCCCGCGGCGTGCATGACATGGAATTCGAAAAGACATGGCTTAACATCTATGATTACAGAGATGTCAATAATGCAAAAATATGGTATCAGGGCCTCATACCCCATCTCATAACCAGAGGTTATGAGACACTTGAAATACCTCCAGGTAAATTTTCAGATAAACTGCTGCTGGATCTGGTTTTAGAATATCAGTATTTCAATGATACAGAGAAAAAAACCATCACGCTTGTCAGCGCGCTGGAAAAACTCGTTGCTTTCGGACCTGTGGCAATCCTGGCAGGAAAACTTGAGGTTTCAGACGATACAATTGATTTTATCGATACGTTAACACAGCATTTTGATAAAAATGAACTTATGGTTGTATCCTTCTCACAAAAACCGGCAGAAGCAGGTCAGGATATCAACTTTGAGGAACTCAGCGCCCCTGAATGTGCCGCAATTCTGGATTATTATCTATATCTTAATGAAGACCATACCGCAGCGGGGGAAAAGCTAAATCATATCACAGGTGGCGAACCCGCACTGATCAAAGCGGTGATCAGGGAGATGGAACCAGGCAGATGTTATGATGTTAAAAACAGCAAGTTGACGCTGAAAGATGGTTCCCTCTGTTTGAAAATACCTGAAGAGGCTCAATTCGACCACGAGACAGAGTCATATGCCCGTAAGGTAATATCGCTCTTGAAAGCCATGGGGGGGAGAGCGCCTTTGGATTATGCTGATAACCTTCCCGCTGAATGGAAAGAAGCCTGCGGCATGCTCCTTGATATGGGGGCTGCTTTTACAGATGAGAGATTTTTTAATATCAGAATACCAGTTATAAAAGATATTTATGAGGCCCCTGATCAGAGTATTGCTGAAAAAATCCTGGATAATATTGAAAGCAAAGTTTTCGAAAAACTTGATTATCTCGAATCATATGTCTTGCTTTCATTAAATATTAAACGTGGAGACCGGGCATATAAACATATCTTTGAATACTATGAGAACCTGGAAAAGTATGATAAGTCAAATAGAATAGTGCTGTGGTTTAAGATATTTCAAGATTTCGAAAAGTTCAGTTCAGATCTTAAAGATATTAATCTCTTTCAACTATACAGGTATATTTATCAATTAGACCGGAACAGTGTTTATGACAGCAAATATATCCTGAAAAAAGTGCGGGAATACGCTGACACTGAAGAACGAAAGATTTTGTACCGCTGCTTCAGATTAGGCCATGAAGACCTGTCTGATGAATCTGATATGGAAATACTGAAAAAATTTATAATGGATTCTTTTGACAAGGATCATACCCTTTGGGCTACTGTATTTCAATATTATCTTCAAACATTGAAGTTTATGGCGAAATCAGACGAGATCGAAGAATTGTATGACTATTTTTCCCATAAGTATCATCTTCTTTCTTATGATGAACAGGTTGATATTTATAACGATATGTTTGCCTATTATATGGACAGGCGGGATCTTTCAAATATGTCTCGTTTTGTGGATAATATGTACAAGATCATCGTGGCCCATCCCGGTTCAGTGGGAATGGACGCTGAATTCACTGCATACAATAACAAGGCTATCGTTTTGAGGCATACAGGTGAATTGGAAGAATCGCTTGAATATTATCACAAAGCGCTTGATGTCGCTAAACAGCTTGAAAATTACAGATATATTGCCATCGCATCCACAAACATGGGTGTGATACAGTTTTTTACAGGTGATTATACGGACTGTAAAGCTTCATGGTCCGCTGGCATAAAAGCCGCGGAACATTCTAAAAGTTATTATTCTGTTATGACAAACTCCATAAACCTTTCACATTTTCACGATCTGCTCCATCAGTATGACAATGCCTTGAAAGTGTTATCCAGAGCTCAAACCTATCTGAATAAAGTCTCCGCGGTGAGAGAAAAGGGTAAAATCAACCTGATTCATGGAAATTTATTGATGAAACTGGGAGATTTAAAAAACTGTGAAGAAAAGTTGAAGTACGCTGCGGAATATTATGAAGATGCAGAGAGTATGAAAGTCGCAGTTGATTATTGCAATGTGAAAATTGCCCTTCTTTATCATACTAAAGGAAAAGATGCCGCATATGAATATATAAATATTCTCAAAAAAAAATATTCCGAGCCTGAAGAAAAAGGGTTGTTGAGCTATCCCGTGGTGACAGCGGCTTATGTGGCAATGTGTTTAGGCAAAAAAACTGATGCGAAATTCTTTCTGAAACTGATCAAACCTGAATCTTATGAGATGATGGATGATGAATATCAAAATGAATACGATATCATATGTTTCATACTGGGTGAGAACAACTCGTTTTCAATGCCTCCGTTTATAACATTCAAAGGCTATGGTTATAATCTTCTCATGCTCCATGGTTTGATTATGGAACAAAGAGAAAAAGATCCAAAATTCTATGAATATATCGGTGAGATGCTGATGATCATGAAGGAGTGGCTGGAAAACATACCTTATCAGTATAGAGAAATGTTTCTGAAAAAAAATCATGACTGGCTCTTACATATGCGTCTTCTTGAACAGCTGGGATATGATCCCCGTGATTTTGATCTGGAAACG
>CAZGIO010000109.1:0-5976 GCA_964525975.1 uncultured bacterium | reverse complement strand
ATACAGTTAAGCCGGTTCTTTCACTTAATAAAAGATACGTGGAGACAGTGGATACAGTATCCGGGCGGTATAATGCCGTGGTGTTCAAAGGTATTGCCGGCACCATGAAGGATATTGAATCATTGAATATAGATGAATATTATCAGTGGGGGGATGCCATGGGAGCTTTTCACTCCACATGCGGTGTCAACGGTCTTGACAGCGAGATCGAGGTGCCGGACTGGGAGGAAAAGCTTGAGATCGCGGAACGGCGGATACCCGACGGTGATCAAAAAGCACATGGTGAGCTGGATCTGCTGAGGAGCAGGCTGGCCGGCATAGACGAAAACAGGAACAACTCAGGGCTTATACATTATGATTTTGAGCTGGATACTCTTATCTGGCGTGAAGACGGTGTATATATAAGTGATTTTGAAGGGTATATGAAGTCCCGGTTGGAAGCGGATATTGCCATTGCACTGCAGGACCTGTTTGAGACAGGCGCTGACCGCAGTGATACCCGTTTCAAGGCGTTCATGAGAGGGTATGAGGACGCTTTTCCGCAAGCTGAACTCGATCTGTCTTTGATGCCGCTCTTTTACAGGATGAGCGAGATCGTGGCATACGGCGAGCTGCTTGGAGTGGTGGATACTCTTGGAATGAAAGAAAAACCGTGCTGGCTTGAAGACCTTGAGGCGAAGATCCTTGGTAACATGGACAGGATGGCGTCGCGTTTTGGAGAACCTATCATATAATATCCTGTCAAAGGGCATCATTGTTCAATTGAAATCAGTTATTTTTTTATTATTTTCCTCCTGCCCCTTGACAAGTCAGGTGAATGTTATCATATATGAATGTATTCATAAATGAATGAATTCAGTTTAGGAGGCGTTTATGAGTCTCATGGAAGAAAAAAAGCAGAAAAGGAACCGGCGTATACTGGATGTGGCGCAGGTTCTTTTTGAAGAGCGCGGCTTTAACGAGACGACCATGAACATGATCGCACAGCGGGCTGAGCTTGGAGTGGGTACTCTTTACAACTATTACAGCTCCAAGCATGACATACTCGTGCGGATATTTCGGGAGAGCCTTGACGGGGTCATCAAGGCGGTAAATGACAGGCAATATAGATCCCGGGAGCCTGTATCTCTTACCATGGAGTATATTGAGGCTTATATGGACAACATTAAAAGTTTCAATAAAAGACTTCTCATGGAGTCATCCATGAGCCTGATATCGGATCCCGGGATACTGGAGCAAAGCCTGGAGCTAAATGCATTGATCATCAGGACCAATGAGGAATTTTTTACCATGATGGAGGAAAAGAAGCATATATCCTCCGGCACAGATATCAGGGCTGCTGCACTGCTGCTTTTTTCCATAATGAAGATCAAGGCACTGAGCTATGTCTACTCGGGGGAAGAGGAAGCTTCGGCTCTGTATGATGTCAGATCCATGATACACATTCTTTTTAACGGGATCAAACCAAAGGAGACACCATGAAAAAAATCGTTGTTTTGATATGTTTACTGATTTTCATATCCTGTTCGACCCATGGTGTCGAAGTAAGCCATGTGGTCAAAAAACTTGATGACCTTTTCCGCAGCAGCGCCAGCATCGCGGATGTGGAGATGACCATCATCACCCCGAGATGGGAGCGCACATTGCATATGAAGACATGGTCCCGGGGGACGGAGCGCACGTTCATCAGGATCTACGAACCGGCGCGGGAGCGTGGTGTGGGCACACTCAAAATCGGCAATGAGATGTGGAACTATCTGCCCAGGACACATAAGATCATAAAGATACCGCCATCCATGATGATGAGTTCATGGATGGGTTCTGACTTCAAAAATGATGACCTTGTGAAAGAGTATACGTTTTTTGATGATTACAGCTGTTCATTTATAAAACCCGGGCAAAGTGAAAAAGGGAGACTTTACCTGGAATGTGTGCCGAAGGAGGGGAGGCCCATTATATGGGGCAAAGTGATCATCACTCTGTTTGAAGCCGATCTGCTTCCGGAGCGGTATGAATACTATGATGAGAAGGGACGTCTCATGAGGCGCATGACGTTTGGGGAAAAAAAGATGTTTTCAGGCAGGCTGGTACCGTCTGTTATGATCCTTGAACCCATGAACAAGGAAGGGAACAAGACTATACTGAAATATCGTGATATCAGGTTCGAGGCAGATGTTGATATTAATGTGTTTTCCCTCAGAAACCTGAGGAAAGGATTATGATGCTGTTTAAGCTTGCATGGAGAAACCTGCTGCGGCACAGGAGAAGAAGCCTGCTCACGGGACTGAGCATCATAGTGGGTTTTGTCCTTTCATCTTTTTTCATCGGCTGGGCTGACGGCACGTATAACCTGATCATTGACACTTTTACACGGAACAGGACAGGTCATATACAGATACACCAGAAGGATTATACGGACAATCCGAGGTTGTATAAGACCATCAGGGTCACAGACGCCATGACTGAACTTCTTGAAAATACCGGGGGAGTGGAAGCATGGGCTCCACGGATATACGCAGGGGGATTAGCCTCTTCTGATACCAGGAGTTCCGGGGTGAGCATAGTGGGTATCGACCCTTTAAGGGAGGAAAAGGCCATAGGGCTCAGGAAGTATTTGAAAAGAGGGGAATATCTTGCCCGGCGTGGTGAGATACTTCTGGGCTCAGGGCTTGCAAGGGCTATTGAAGCCGACGTGGGGTCACGAATAGTAATAGTCTCTCAGGCGTCAGACGGCGCCATTGCCAATGAAGCGTATCAGGTCAGCGGAATAATCGAATACGGTGAAGCTCCCAGGGACAGGGCAACTCTTGTGATGAGCATAGAAGATGCCGACACATTGTTCTGGCTCAGGGGAGACATACATGAGATAGCAGTTGTCACAAGGCGGCTCAAGGATATAAAGGCAGTGGAGAAGGTTCTTTCACAAAGTTCCGCGGCGGAGGGACTTGATGTGGAATCATGGAAGGAATTTGACAAGTCCTTTTACAATGCCATGATTGCCGACAAGAAGGGCAATTATGTGATGCTGCTTATTGTCATGGTCATAGTAGCCACAGGTGTTCTCAATACTGTGATCATGTCGGTGCTGGAAAGAAGGCGTGAGTATGGCCTGTTGAAGGCTCTTGGGACTTCCCCCAAAAACATCATGGCCATGGTGCTTACTGAAGTAAGCCTGTTGACTGTAGTATGTATAGCTGCGGGGGCTGTCCTGGCGACTCTTGTAAATTACTTTTTTTCCAAACACGGACTGACGCTGCCGGAACCAATATCCTACAGCGGCATGTCGTTTGACACCATGACAAGTGAGATCAATATCAACACATACCTCATCCCGGCGGTCACTGTGGTCATATCGGCCCTGAGCGTGACGATTTTTCCGGCGAGGAAAGCGGCGCGGACTGACCCCGCCGCCACAATGAGATCATTTTAGGAGGATAAGATGTTTCATCTGAAACTTGCATGGAGGAACATTTTCAGAAACAAGAAAAGGACACTCATCGCCGGGCTGGCCATAGGCACAGGACTTGCGGCTCTGATCTTTACTGACGCGCTCATGGATGGCATGCATGTGAACCTGATAAATTCAGTGACGGATACCTGGATGGGGGATGCGCAGATACATCAGGAAGAATATATGGAGATGCAGGAGGCAGGCCTGGTCGTGAACGACGGGGAGACTCTGATTGAAAAACTCAGAGAAGACGGAAGGATAAAAGCGGTTTCCGGAAGGATACTCGCCGACGGGATGCTTTCCTCGTCATATGATGCGTCCTCGGTCACTGTGGCCGGGATCGATCCCGTTGCGGAGAAGTCTCTCTCCAGGATCGATGAAGGTATCGTGGAAGGAAGTTATCTTGAGCATGGTCAAGGCAACGGGATACTTATAGGAAAGAAACTGTCCGAGATGCTTGAAGTGTATCCGGGAGACAGGCTGGTGCTCACAGTCACAGACCAGGAGACCGGAGAGCTGTCACAGGAGCTGTTCAGGGTCACGGGGATATTTTTTCTGAATATTGAGGAGATGGAGCGGGGGATGGTCTTTATTCCGTTGAAGACAGCGCAGAAGATGACAGGGCTGGGCAGAGGATTAAATGAGATAGCACTGGATTTTAATGAACAATCCCTGGGAATGGATGATTCAGACCCGTTTTACAGGGATTATTCCGCAGATGGAAACAGAGCTTCTTCATGGCTTTCCCTCATGCCGCAGATGAGGATGGTCCTGGGCATGAAAAGCATATCCATGTCTGTGATGGGGCTGATCATATTCGGTATAGTGATCTTCGGGATAATGAACACACTCTTCATGTCCATCTATGAACGGATGTTCGAGTTCGGAGTCATGCGCGCAGTGGGTACTTCAAAGGGCAGCATGAGGAAACTTATTTTGCTGGAAGCATTTTCACTTTCAGTGATCTCCGCTGTGATCGGCATGATACTGGGGCTGCTTATAACATATGCGGTCTCCAGGACTGGTATAGATTATAAAGGTATAGAGATGGCCGGCGGGACCATGACAGAGCTGCTTTACCCCATACTTAGCGCAAGGCAGTTTGTATTTTACCCGTTGTCCATTATTGTTTTTACTGTTATTGCAGGGATATATCCCGCTGTGGCCGCATCGAAGATGACCATAGCCGGGGCAATGAGAAAAAGCCTGTAGAGGAGGAATTATGATAAAAAACGTCATAGAGACCAGGGAGTTGAAAAAGGATTACAGTGACAACGGCGTAACGGTCTCAGCGTTAAGGGGTATCGATCTTGCAATAGGGACTGGAGAGTTTTCAGCCATAGTGGGGCCTTCCGGTTCAGGCAAGACAACGCTTCTGAACCTTATATCGGGCCTGGATTCACCCACGTCGGGGGAAGTCCGGCTGCGTGATGAGCCTGTTTCCGGGATGTCGGGCAAAGCGCTCTCACGTTTCAGGCGTGATCATATCGGTTTCATCTTTCAGGCGTATAACCTGATACCGGTCCTCACTGTGGAGGAAAATATAGAATATATCATGCTTCTGCAGGGCGTGGATAAGAGTGAGCGTCATGACCGTGTGGAAGCGATACTTGAAAAAGTGGGGCTGGAAGGATTTGGCGACAGGTTTCCCTACAAACTTTCCGGCGGACAGCAGCAGCGGGTGGCCATCGCAAGAGCCATGGTTTCAGGTCCCGCGATCATCCTTGCGGATGAACCCACTGCAAATCTTGACTCTGTGACCGGCGCTGCGCTCCTTGACATGATGCGGGAGCTCAATGAGGAGACGGGTATGACCTTTGTCTTCTCCACACATGATGCCATGATAATGGAACGTGCCAGGCGCCTGATTACGATCCGGGACGGCATGATAGCAGGTGATGAGATACGATGAGACCCATCTGTGTTATTTTCCTGGCGCTGTGCTGTGTATCCATAAGCCCCGTTTATGGCGGCTTTCGCGTGGGCGGATTTCTGAAAAGTTATGGGGAATATGGGGACGGCAGCGGAAGCATGCTTGGGCAATGGCGTCTTTCTCCGGAATACAGCCGGGGAAGCATCAGGTTCAGCGCTTCGTTTGATCTGTCATTCCTTGTGAACAGGCCGGCGCAGTATGAAGGACAGCCTCTGTTATACAGGGTCGCGGACTTTTCCGGATCCATATGGGAAGAGGGAGATGTCTCCATCCGCCATGATATGGACCACTGTTTTTTTTCACTCTTCACAGAGATGTTTGATATTACCGCGGGAAGACAGGCTGTAGCCTGGGGAAGTGCGCGGCTTATCAATCCCACGGATATTTTTGTTCCTGCGGATTACGGGGAGACGGAAAAGGACGAGCGGGCTGGAGTGGATGCAGTAAGGATGAGGCTGCCTCTGGGTATGCTTTCTGAGATGGACGGAGGTGTCGTGTTTGGCGAGGAAGCTGTTTTATTTCTGCGGTTCAGGACCTATGTGAAAGGCGCGGACCTTGCAGCCACAGCTGTGAGGGGATATGGTCTTTCCAT
>CAZGIO010000108.1:0-5986 GCA_964525975.1 uncultured bacterium | reverse complement strand
ACTCCTGAAAGACTTCTTGAGATAATCGAGCAGCCTTCTGATAAAAGGTATGTAAGTTTTAATAATGAGATAAAAGAGATCGCAGGCAGACTGGGTATAAGCGTCATTGAGTTTAAGCAGCAGCAGATGAAAAGGATCCAGGATGTGAATATGAAGTTCGGATACCTGACCAGGGGAATGCTTTCCGACAAGGGACGTATATGGATAAAATATGGAGAACCGGACAGTATATCCGAGGAACAGGAACTGGACCAGTACGGCTTAGTTGAGATCTGGACATATAGTGAGTTCTCTAAAAAGTTCTATTTTTCCGACGAGGAAAACAGGATCCCCATATTGCTGAACGCACAAGAAGAAGACAGATAGAGCGGAACCCTTCATGCGCATAGGAGCGGGCAGGTACAAAGGTAAAAAGATCGCATCCTCGGACTTGCCTAATCTGAGGCCCACTCTTGGCAGGGTTAAAGAAACATTTTTCGCCATTATCGGAAACCATGTGGATATGCATAACGCCCATGTGCTGGATGTCTTTGCGGGAACGGGAAACCTCGGGCTGGAAGCACTTTCACTTGGCGCCGAAAAAATCACATTCATTGAGAACAATGACGGTAGTCTGCGTCTTGTAAACAGCAATATCAGGGCTTTTGACGTATCAGGTCAATGTGAGATCATCAAAAATGACGCCGTGGCAGCCATAGAACAGCTCATTAACCAAAAAAGACGATTTGATCTTATCATCATGGATCCGCCGTTCAGGCAGGATTTTTTAAATACAATAATCAACACTACCCATGTGGAAGATCTCCTCACAGAAGAAGGTATGCTGGCCTGTGAGACAGAAAAAAAATATCAGTTTAAAAATAATGAAAAATGGGATATTATAAAAGAGAGGAAGATTGCAGACAGCATGTTGTTTTTTCTGAAAAAAAGGAGTTGAGATGCGAACTGGGATATACCCCGGCACTTTTGATCCCATAACACGGGGACACATCGATATCATAAACAGGAGCTTCAAGATATTTGACAGGCTCATCGTGGCAGTCGCTTTGAGCAGCAAAAAGAAGCCTCTGTTCTCCCTGGATGAACGTGTGGAGATGATAAACGAGATATTTCACAGTGATGAACGTGTGAAAGTGGAGTCTTATGACGGGCTGCTGGTTGATTACGCGCGGCAAAAAAAAGCCGAAGCTGTGATCCGTGGTATGCGGGCTATCTCTGATTTCGAATATGAGATGCAGATAGCTCTTACCAACCGTAAACTGGACAGGGAGTTTGAGACCATCTATCTCATGCCTTCAATAGAATATATTTATCTCAATTCTTCCGTGGTGAGAGAGCTGTCTTCCATGGGCGCGGACCTGGAGACATTTGTTACCCCCAATGTAATCGAACATCTTAAGAGAAAAGGTTCTGAATATTGAAATACTCAGTAGATAATAAAGAAATATACATAGATATAATATTTGATCCTGAGAACATAACATTTGGAGACAGCGACGGCTTTCTTCTTATTGATAAAAACGTCTTTAAACTTTATGGGAAAAAAATACTGAAAAAACGGAATAATATCATTTGCCTTAAAGGAAAAGAAAAAACAAAAAGACTCGGCTTTCTGAAAAAGATCGTCAGGAAGATGGAGAAATTGAATATTGAAAGGAAACATACATTTTATGCAGCAGGCGGAGGTGTCATGACAGACCTCGGAGCTCTGGCTGCATCACTCTATAAAAGAGGACTTCCACTGCATCTATATCCTACTACGCTGCTGGGACAGGTTGACGCAGCCATAGGGGGTAAGACCGCCATCAATGGGCGTCGCCATAAAAATCAGATAGGTTCGTTCTATTTTCCCGAAGCAGTGACCATAAACACTGCGTTTCTGGATACACTACCTGAACGGGAATTTATCTGCGGAATCATGGAGCTCATGAAATACGGCTTTATGGATGATATTTCCATCATTGACAATATCATGGGAAAAAGCGCATCTGAGGTGAAGAATAACAGGGAAGATCTCATCGCTCTTGTAAAAAAAGCGGTGGATATCAAGATGCGCTATGTGGCTGAAGACCCATTTGACACAGGAGTCCGGATGCATCTCAATCTGGGACATACATGGGGACATGCTCTTGAAGCCGCCTCGGGATTCAGGCTTAGACACGGGGAAGCCGTGGGCCTCGGCATGCTGGCTGCAATGAAGATGTCCAGTAAGATGGGTTATAATCTGGCGGGGCTGCCTGCGTTTTTCGAAGAGTATCTTCTTAAACTCAATATCTCCCCTGATTTATTTGTTAAATACAGGAAGAAAGCGCTCAGGTTTATGACCGGCGATAAGAAGATGGCCAACGGAAATATCAGATTTGTTCTGCCTGTTGAACCTGGCAGGACAGAGATATTCTCTTTTTCTCATATTGACGAAATATCCAAATTGGTATAGATTAGTTATAGTGGTTCGCGGAGGTTCCTATGTCTTTGAAGATCGTTGTGGGATTAGGCCGTAATGATTATGACCGGGATCTGATCCTGAAAGGCCTGCAGTCCCAAAGTAAATTGTTTCATGAACACAGTTTTGTGATCACCAATGATAAAGAAGAGCTCATGTATGAGATAAAAGACGCAGACGTCTTTTTTGGCTATAAGATAGGGGAAGATATATTTTCCCGTGCCGAAAGACTTAAATGGGTCCACATATCCCTTGCAGGGGTGAATCATACCATGCATAAGGGGCTCATGGATCCCGCAGTCAAACTCTCATCTTCAAAAGGGCTGCATCCCCCATATATATCAGAACATATCATCGCGGGGCTGCTTTATTTCTGTTCAGGTTTTGATAAAGCCTCACAGCTGCAGAAGAATAAACAGTGGGAAAGAGATACCATCCTTAACGGGCAATGTCTTCTTGCGGGGAAAAATGTGCTTATCCTGGGACTGGGCCACATCGGACTTGAGACAGGTAAAAAGCTGTCTGCCCTGGGCGCCAGCGTAAGCGGTATTAAACGTAATGTGACTGAAAAGAAGGTCAGCGGTATCAGTGTCTATTCCATGGAGGAGCTTTATGGTCTCCTTCCCGAGATGGATGCTGTCGTTGACATACTGCCCCTTACACCTGAGACAGAGGGGATCGTCCATGAGAAGTTTTTTGAAGCCATGAAGCCGGGGTCCATATTCATCAATGAGGGGCGCGGGCAGCATGTATCTGAAAAAGCGCTTATTGAAAATACAAGACATCTGCGCGGGATGGTGCTGGATGCCACAGCTCCGGAACCGGTTCCCGCCGATTCACCATTATGGGAAAGAGAAAACGTTCTGCTGACTCAGCATACTTCAGGTGATTCACCTGAATACCTGAGGCTGACGGCGGAGTATTTTATGAATAACCTTGCATTGTACGTGGAAGGTAAGGAGATTAACGGATTGATCGATAAAGAAGCAGGATATTAAGGAGGTTATTATGGCGGAGATTCTTGATATAATAGCAAGGGAAATACTTGATTCCCGTGGAAATCCCACTGTGGAAGTGGACGTATATACAGAAAGCGGCGCTTTTGGAAGGGCTATTGTGCCTTCAGGGGCATCCACCGGAGAGCATGAAGCTCTTGAGATGCGTGACGGCGATAAGAAAAGGTATCTGGGCAAGGGTGTTGAAAAAGCCGTAGCCAATGTAAACGATATCATCGCGCCTGAACTTATTGGTATAGATACGACAGACCAGAGGCTCATAGACAGGATCATGCTGGAACTTGACGGCACTGAAAATAAATCAAAACTGGGCGCCAACGCCATGCTCGGCGTCTCAATGGCAGCCATGAGAGCTGGAGCTGACTTCATGGGTATGCCCCTTTACAGATACATCGGCGGCATCGGCAGCAAGCTTCTTCCCGTACCCATGATGAATATCTTTAACGGCGGACAGCATGCTCCCAATAATGTGGATCTGCAGGAATATATGATTGTTCCCGCAGGAGCAGCTTCTATAAAAGAGGCTGTGCGTTACGGAGCTGAGACATTCCATCATTTTAAAGACATACTGAATAAAAACGGTTATGCAACCACCGTGGGCGATGAAGGCGGCTTTGCACCGGATCTTAATAATAACAGGGAACCCCTGGAATATATTGTCAAGGCCATCGAAGCTGCAGGCTATGTCCCCGGAAAGGATATATACATCGCCATGGATCCCGCTTCATCTGAGTTCTACAGAGACGGGAAATATCACCTCGACGGAGACGGACTGGTCCTTGATTCAAAAGAGATGGTTGATTATTATGAGAAACTCGCAGATGAGTTCCCCATTATATCCATAGAAGACGGTCTTGCTGAAGATGACTGGGAAGGCTGGAAGCTTATGACAGAGAAATTGGGAGGCCGTATGCAGCTGGTGGGGGATGATCTGTTCGTCACCAATGTCAAAAGGCTTGCCATGGGTCTTGAGAAGGAATGTGCCAATTCAATACTGATCAAGGTAAACCAGATAGGGACTATCACCGATACACTCAAGACCATTGACCTCGCAAAGAACAGCGGTTATACAACGGTTGTTTCTCACCGTTCCGGTGAGACTGAGGACGTTACCATCGCAGATCTTGCCGTGGGACTTAACTGTGGCCAGATAAAGACCGGTTCTTTATGCCGTTCTGAGCGGATCGCCAAATACAATCAGCTGGTAAGGATAGAGGAGGAGCTCGAAGGAATCTCTGTGTACGGAGGCATATCGGTGTTTGCAGGCAGAGATAAAAGGTGATATATGAGTGAGAAAAAAAATATGACAGTACTTGTTGTGGATGATGAAGATCTTCTCCGCGAGATACTCATGGAGATACTTCTGGAACTGGGGTATGATGTCCTCGGTGCTCCCGACGGCCTTGAAGCCCTTGAGATCATCAGGTCCACTCCCGGTATAGATATAGTGCTGTCTGATATCAAGATGCCGAAACTAAGCGGACTGAACCTGGTCAGGATAATTACTTCCGAGCATCCTGATATCATATCCATCATGATGACGGGATATATTGATTCAGATATTCTTGTGTCAGTGCTCCGTTCCGGAGCTTATGATTTTATCCCTAAACCATATGATGCCAAAGCCATCAGCATGATACTTGAACGCAGCGTGAGCAAAAGAAAGATCATTCTTGATAATACAAGGCTTTTGGATGAGTTAAAAGGGGCCAATGAAAAACTGAAAAAACAGTCTGAGATGCTTCACGAGAAGGTGGTCCTGGGAGATAAGAACCTCCAGAAAAAATACCGGGAGCTGAAGTATATCAATGATGTCATGAAAAACATAAATTCTTCCATGGATTTTGATAAATCTATTCATTACATACTGGAAGTGGTGCGTGAAGTCGTAAATGCTGAGACAGTCTCCATAATGCTCCTTGACGAAAAAAAGGAGTTTCTCACAGTGATCGACGGCATTGGCGAGACGACTGAATATGTGGGTGAACGGCTTGATGTAAGTGATGGTGTGGCAGGTTGGGTGGCAAGGAATAATAAAGCCCTTTTTGTCAAGGATGTTGAGAAAGATGAGCTCCCGTTTGGCGAGGAATATCTCAGGGAGAAGTACAAGGCTTCTTCTTTTATCTCGATACCGCTGGTGACCATCAAACAAGGTGTAATAGGAGTTCTGAACGTGACTAACAAAAAAGACAGTAACCATTTTACAGATGAAGAATTTGAAATATTGAAGATATTTTCCGAACAGGCAGCTATTGATATTGAAAACACATCGATCTATGAAGAACTTGAGACTTATTATCTTCAGACTGTCAGGGCCTTGTCAAAAGCAATAGAAGCAAAGGATGAATATACACGGGGTCATTCTGAACGTGTCACTATCTATGCTTTGGAACTTGCAAAAGAGATGAAGTTTTCATCTGAATCTCTAAGGATCCTTGAACTTGCAGGCATCCTTCATGATATCGGCAAGATCGGGATCCCTGTGAACATATTGAGTAAACCGGGGAAACTGACAGATGATGAATAT
>CAZGIO010000107.1:0-6018 GCA_964525975.1 uncultured bacterium | reverse complement strand
ATTGTGCCGTTAAAGATACTGTTTAAGATATGGAGTTACCTTAATTCAAACCGGGATCCCCTTGAGATAGCCGCTGCGGTCTCTTTCGCCGTGTGGCTTGCTTTCATACCCTCAGGAAACCTGCTCTGGCTGACGATATTCTTTATATCACTGTTCCTCAGGATCAACACCGCCGCTGAACTGGCCCTTCTTGCCCTGCTGAAGACATTCATCCCCCTTCTTTACCCCGCTGTATCTTCACTTGGAGAGCTGGTCTCACATTGAGCCCCCTTGAGAGACTGTTTACAACCCTGTACAACCTTCCCATGGTCCCGTACACGAATTTCAACAATACAGTAGTAGCCGGAGGTTTTCTCCTGGGGCTTGTTTTTTTCTATCCCGTATATTTTCTCGCCAGGCGTCTCATCATCAAATACAGATCTGCTGTAACAGACGGCATCATGGGTTCCAGGTTTTACAGATCTCTCCTTAGACTACCTGTGATCGGTAAGTTCAACACATTATGGAACAAATTCTCAAACCAATAAAACGGGGGTTTCTATGAAAAATAAAGTCCGAAAAGAGAGGGTCAAAAAGGCTGACTTTGAAAAAAAAATACTTAACCGCCTGTACATCGAATCAGACCGCTCCTTTATGAGACGGTCATATGTGCTGGATGACTTATATTATGTCATGAAAGAAGGGATTTCAGAGGCCGATATCAAACGTCTGAAAAGACTTCGTTCAGCGGCTCTTAAAAACGGAAAGAACATCCGCGCCGGCAGGATCATTGCTGTCTCCGCAATAGCAGCAGTCATCATCATGTTCAACGTCTTTTTCAAAGACATGCTCATAGAACGCGGCGCTGAAAAAGGACTGGAAAATATTTTCAAAGCGAAAGCAGATATCACAGGCCTGCGTCTTTCATTATTGAAGGGTCGCGTCTCCATGGATTCTCTTACCATAGGAGACAGTGAAGAAGAGTTCCGCAATATCATCGAAACGGGATATACAGCCGGGGACATAAGAGTCTCCCAGCTCCTGAAAAAGAAGTTTGTCTTAGAGGAACTTTCTGTAACAGATATCGCATTCGGGACACAACGCGAGACATCCGGTTTTCTTTCAAAAAAGAAAATGGAAAAAGACGAGGATAAGCGCGGAGACAGCGCAGCTGAGTCCCCGGTACTTGATGATGTTGTAAAAGAGCGCATGCCCGATTTCAGCAGTCCTGCAGTTGCTGAACAGTACAACACAACGGTCTCTGAACTCAATAATAAGTGGAAGAAACGTATAAGCGACATGGAAAACTCAAAAAAAGAACTGAAAAAGGCTTATGAACAAGTCTCGTCCACGGACATCTCTTCCATAGACGATCCAGCTAAGACCGCAAAGCTTATCTCCCAGGCATCGGATCTCCATAAAAAGATCAAAGAGACCCTCGCGTCCATAAAAGAGACGAAAAGTGATTTTGACCAGGACAGCAGAAAGATCCTGTACATGAAAAACAGCCTCAGGGAATCTCTTGACCGTGACATCAAAACTGTTCTTGCCATGACAGGTAAAGGAGCTCCATCAAACCTCATCGGCGGAATTGCGGAAAACTTCCTGGGGAAGAAACTGGGAAAACAGATCCCCCGTCTCCTTTCTCTTATAAAAAGACCTGAAAAAAACGTAAAAAAGAACCATGAACCGGCGCCTGAGTTTAAAGGCCGCCTTATCCATTTTCCAGGATCAGGATACCCGCATTTTCTTATGGAAAATATCCTGATCTCCTATAATGATGAAGATAATCACATTAAAAAAACAGGTTCTGCCGCTAACATCTCCTCTTCTCCCCTAACCTGGGGAAGGACTGTCACTCTTGAATACACCGAAGAGAGAAAAAACAGCCTTATGGATCTTTCCGCCTCTTTTTTACCATCAGACCGCTCTCTCAAAGGCAGAATAACCCTTAAAAATCAAACAGGCACTGCTGACCTGAGCTCACCTGGACTCGCCGACGGAGTTTCGTTCTCCTATGATCTTGACGGCATTTTCGGAGGCACGTCGGAAGCGCCTTATTTTCAGGGACATATCTCTCTCTTCAATATAAGAGTGTCTGTTTCCGATAAAACAGCCGTATCCTCAGCATTGGAACGCTTTCTCCGGGATTCCGGGAAGCTGAAAGCTTCTATCTCTTGGGGCAGACCAGTTGCAGGGGCTTTGAGCATTAAAGCAGATGCTGATCTGAACCTTAACAGTCTCCTGGGACAATTTTTCACTGATTCCTCCCGGGAAGAGACAGAGACCATACGTGGATTTATCCAGGGAGAGACAGGTATTGGAGAACTGCTTGGGGACAACCCGGATTTCCTGTCATCAGCTGATATTATCAGCGGCAGTTCACAGGATATGACCTCCATGGGCACGGATCTTGATGATATGATAAAAAACCTGAAAAAGAAGGGGCTTCAGTCTATTTTCAGTCTTTGACATGCTCATGATCATAGATCTCCCTGTAAAGAGAATCTCCTTCCATGAGCTCATCATGAGTCCCTGATTCGGCGACAGTCCCGTTTTCCATGACTATGATCTTGTCAGCGGTCATGGCAGTAAACGGTCTGTGGGTCACAAGCAGCAGCGTCTGGTCCGGTATCTCCTTGAAAAGATCCCGCCATAAGCTCATCTCGGTCTCCGCATCAAGTGCTGAAGTTATATCATCCAGCACCAGGAGTTCCGGTGATGAATATAGGGCTCTTGCAAGGGCAAGTCTCTGTTTCTGTCCTCCTGAAAGAGTCTTTCCTTTGGGACCTATAACAGTGTCTGAGCCGAGGTTGAATTTTTGCATCTCCTCTTTCAACTGAGACGTCTCCACCGCCCGTTCAAACCGCTCTTCATCAAAAGTCTTACCCATGATTATGTTGTTCCTTATGGTGTCGGAAAAGACCACGGGGACCTGAGACGCATAACCGGTGAGTTTCCTGTATGAATCAGACGAGTAAGAGCTCACGGGTTTTCCGTCCAGAAGGATTTCTCCTCCGGAGGCCTCTTCCACCCCTGCGATGATACGGGACAGGAATGATTTTCCGCTGCCTATTGTACCCATGACGGCGACTTTTTCTCCTTTACTGATAGTGAGGTCTATCTCTTTGAGGATCTCATGTCCCTGGAACTGGAAGGAGACTTTTTTCAACTGTATTTTCTCATTGAACACGGCTTTTGAGCCGCCCTGCCTCACTTTTTTGCCCAGTTTTTCGATCTCGTAGATCCTTGTACTGGATACCGCGGCTCTACGTCCCCGCACAAAAAGGGTCCCGATATCAAGAACAGGATTAATTATATTTTTTATCAGGGCGAGGAAGGCCACGAGAGTACCCAGTGATATTGTTCCGTTGATCTTCATGACGCCGCCTACGGCAAGAACTGTGACGGTGCTCAAGGCATGGAGGGTCATATAGACTCCCCTGGTACCCATCTCCAGTCTTACCACATGTATCTCTTCACGTTTCCTGTTTTTCACGATATCTTTAAAATATGATGCGATATCGTCCTCTCTGTTATAAGATTTTACTATGGATATACCGCTTAGGGATGAATGAATAAAGTCGTTTGTCCTTGATATGGATATCTGAAGCCTCTGAAACGCCTTTTTCAGCATCCCGTCAAAAAGAAACATAAAAACCACCATGAGGGACAAGGTGATCACAGTCACCAGTGTCAAAAACGGAGACATATAATAAAGAAACCATACTGTGAAGACAAAGATCAATATGGCATCGAACCCCCTGAATATCCCCGATGAAAGGAACCAGGTGAGTTTTTCCGTATCATCTGAAAGCCTTGTGACGATCTCACCTATGTTCAGATGCTGGAACTTCAGACGTCCCGCCTCCATGAGGCTTTTGAAAGCTCTGCGTCTTACCTGCCACTGAAATTTCATGTTCATCATGGCGCGGTTGCTTTGAAAATATGTATAGACCACAAATCTTGAGACGCTCAATATTATTATTATGGAGATAAAGAGCTTCATCTCAGTTAGAGGGGTCTTGGCTTCCAGCCCATCAACGACAAGTTTATAGTAATAAGGTATTGAAGTCCTGAGACCCGCTGATATCACAGTTATGATAAGAAGCATGGCAAAGCGAGTCTTATGAGTGCTCCATTCCTTTGTTATCCTCTTAAAAAGATTCACACCATCTCCCTGTCTTCAGAAGTCATGTTCAGCTGCTGTTCACACAGTTCAAAATATTTCCCGCCATTCTCATACAGTTCGTCGTGGGTCCCGCTTTCGACAATGCGCCCCCCGCTTATGACAAGTATCCTGCTGGAATCCATCACAGTGGCAAGACGATGCGCCACGACGATGGAGGTCTTGCCTCTCATAAGTTCAGACATCGCCTGTTCTATCATCTTTTCAGTCAACGGGTCTATGGATGAGGTCGCTTCGTCCATGAGTATGAGGTCACTGCTTTTCACCATTGCCCGTGCTATGGAAAGAAGCTGCCTCTCACCCACGGATAAGTTCCCCCCCTCTTCATAGAGATCGGTCATATAACCGTCCGGTAGAGATGAGATGAAACTGTGTATGCCGGCTTTCCGGCAGATTGCTTCCACCTCTTCCCGGGATATCCTCTGATCAAAAAGTCTTATATTATCAAGGACAGTGGCTGGAAACAGATAAAACTCCTGTTCGATCAGTGCTATGTTCTTCCTCAATGATCGTATGTCCAGACCCTTTATATCATGTCCGTCTATGGATATTTTACCCTTTTCCGTGTCATAGAACCGCAGGAGAAGTTTCACTATTGTGCTCTTTCCTCCGCCGGTCTCCCCTACCAGGGCCCACTTCTCACCTGCGGGTATGGCAAAATCGATGTTTTTCAGGACACGTTCACCTTCCACATACGAAAAATCCACTTCTTTGAACTCGATCTGTCTTGTTATGGACTTGAGCTCTTTTGTTCCGTTTTTTATGGTGACTTCCTCAGTATGAAGGGCATACACCCTTGAAAATGCCGCAAGCGCCCGCTGTATCTGGGATATCTGTTCTGAGATACCTATGAGGGGAAAGAAGAACATCCGGACATACTCGATGAACATGATGAGCACCCCATATGTGAGAAGCGTTTTTGTCATCATGGAAGCACTGGCTTGGAATATCAATGCTATTATTATCTCCTGCATCATGAAAAGCACGTTAAAAAATGTTATCCATCCAAATTCTGCATTTCGTTCAAGAGTATATTTTTTTCTGTTCACATCATCAAATATGTTAAAAAACACGTGCTCCTTGGCAAAACTCTTTATTATATCAAGTCCTGACATATACTCGGTTATCTTTGATGTGATATCCGCCATATATTTGCGCACCTTCTTGAACATGGGAAATATAAAACGCTGAAGAAGGATCAGAAGCAGGATTATCGGCGGTAGAGGATAAAGCACATACATGGCCAGTCTGCTGTTTGTCCTGAACATGATCACCATCATGAATATGAGCATGAGTATACTCTGAAGGACTGTCACCGCCGCCGTTACAAAAAAGAACCGCACTTTTTCCGGGTCCCCCTCCACTCTGGTGACAAGTTTTCCAGGAGAGATATCAGTAAACATGCGGTAATCCCAGGAAAGCACTTTTTCAAAAGAATCACTTTTCAGCCTGATCAGGATATCCTGGCCCAGACGTTCCAGCTCCACAGTCATCACATACATAGAGACAATATATCCGATGAATATGGCTACATATTTAATGATCGTGGATACAAGCATGGCCTTGTCCCCGGCCTGTATCCCGCTGTCAACCACTTTCATGATATAGACGGGAAGTATCGCCGTAAGATAAGAGTTCAGCACAAGCAGGAGAAGTCCCGCAGAGAACCGGAATTTATAGGGCCATACATATGTCCTGAAAAGATACTTAACCATAGCAGAAGCATTTTATACGGTTTACGAAATATGTCAACATAAATATTAATCCTCTGACAAGATTTCTATTTTCGAGAACCGCAGCATCCTATACTTTTTTTTCCCTTTCATCATCGGATAATTTTCTTACGATCT
>CAZGIO010000106.1:1974-6021 GCA_964525975.1 uncultured bacterium | reverse complement strand
CCCTCTTCATATCCCACGTATCCGGGAGGGGCGCCGGTGAGTCTGGAGACGGAAAACTTTTCCATATATTCCGACATGTCCACGCGGACCATTGCGTCGGGATCATCAAACATAAACGTCGCCAGGACCCGTGCCAGTTCAGTCTTGCCCACACCTGTGGGTCCCAGGAACATGAACGTCCCTATGGGCCTGTCGGGATCTTTAAGCCCGGCCCTTGCCCGTCGCAGGGCGTTGGCGATGACATTGATAGCCTCATCCTGCCCGATAATATGTTTCTTGAGTTCCTCTTCGATCTTAAGGAGCCGTTCACTCTCTTTCTCCTCGATCTTGGAGAGAGGTATGCCGGTAAGTTTTGAAGTAAGGAGCATTATATCCTCGGCTGTGACTTTTTTTTCTTCATCTGACTGGGATTTTGCCCAGTCTTTTTTCATCACTTTGACTTTTTCCTTGAGCTGCCCCTCGCGTTGACGGTATCCCGCGGCTTTCTCAAATTCCTGGAACTGTATCGCAGACCTTTTATCAGTGCTCAGCTGCCGGATCTTTTTCTCAAGCTCTGTGATATCCCCGGGCATCTTCGACAGTGTGAGCCTCACCATGGAAGCGGCCTCGTCAATAAGGTCTATGGCTTTGTCAGGGAGGAACCTGTCTGAAAGATATCGTTCAGAATATCTTGCCGCGGCCACGATGGATTCATCTGTGATCTTGACACCGTGATGGGCTTCATACTTGTCCCGAAGTCCAGCTATGATCTCGATGGTCTCTTCCACTGTGGGCGGTTCCACCATGATCCTCTGAAACCTGCGGTCCAGAGCCGCGTCTTTTTCAATATATTTTCTGTATTCATCGTGAGTGGTGGCTCCGATACACTGTATCTCGCCCCTTGCCAGGGAGGGTTTAAGTATATTTGAAGCGTCTATGGCTCCTTCAGCGGCCCCGGCGCCCACAAGAGTATGTATCTCATCAATAAAGACAATAATATTATCGGATTGTTCGATCTCTTTCAGCAGAGCCTTCAGCCGTTCTTCAAATTGTCCCCTGTATTTCGTACCGGCGATAATAGCCGCCAGGTCTATGGACAAAAGACGGGTCCCATACAGTATTTCAGGCACATCGTTTTTCACGATCTTCTGCGCCAGTCCTTCCACGATGGCAGTCTTGCCAACGCCGGCTTCGCCGATAAGCACGGGATTGTTCTTCTTGCGCCGTGACAAAATCTGGACCACGCGCTCGATCTCCCTCTCTCTGCCTATCACCGGATCAAGTTTATCTTCAAGGGCCAGAGACGTGAGATCTCTGGAAAACTCTTCCAGGGCTGACGAGCGTTTTGCCTGTTTGTCGCGTGCCGCGGCATCTGTCTCTTCTCCGCTGAGCAGTTTCACCACTTCCGCGCGCACCCTGTCCACTGTCACACTGCTTTTTTTCAGCACCCGCGCGGCTATGCCTTCGCCTTCGCGGAGCAGCCCCATGAGTATATGTTCGGTGCCCACAAAATTATGGCCCATGCGCCCCGCTTCATCCATGGCCAGTTCTAGGACTTTTTTTGCCCTGGGGGTAAGCTGTATGTCATGTTCATAGCTGTCTGTGGACTCATCAGAAATAATGTATTTCAGCACTTCGTTACGCAAGACCGCGATATCCACATCCATGCGCCTGAGGACGATGACGCCGATACTGGCTCCTTCACGGAGAAGTCCGAGAAGAAGATGTTCAGTACCGATAAAATCATAGTTAAGACGCGCGGCTTCTTCCCTGGCATACAGGACGACTTTTCTGGCGCGTTCACTAAACCTGTCGTACATCCTACTACTCCCCGTCTTTCTGCAGTTTTCTGTGCAGCAGCTGTCTTGTCTCGTCACACATGGAGGCAAGCGCCTTATTGTGCGTTACAAGAAGCAGTGTGCTTTTTGATTCTTTTCTCAACTCAAACAGAAGATTAATTATATCCTCGGAGTTTCTTTCGTCAAGGTTCCCCGTGGGTTCATCTGCAAGTATGAGGGCGGGGTCCTTCACCAGCGCCCTGCCCATGGCGGCGCGCTGTTTCTCGCCTCCTGAAAGAAGGCTGGCGACCTGGTCTTTTCTATGGGTCAACCCCAACTTATCTATGACATGGTCTGTCTTTTCCACCGCTTCCTTTTCATTGTGTATCAGCCTCGCTGAGAGATATATGTTCTCTTTCAGCGTCATATCGTTAAACAACTGAAAAAACTGGAATACAAACGAGATATGTCGTTTCAGTATATCCGCCCTGCCGTTATCATCAAGGGACCAGGGATCTGTTCCCCGGAACTCCACGCGTCCTTTCGTGGGCGGCGTAAGCATTCCCGCCACGTGAAGAAGAGTGGATTTTCCAGCTCCCGACTCACCCACCACAGAGATGGAGGTGTCACCGGGGACATCCCACGTGACGTCTTCCAGCACGCGGACCTCTTCACCGGGAGCGACAAAGCTCTTGTACACATTTTCAAGTCTCAAAACAGCATCATTCATATTTTATCGCCTTAATCACATCCATCTTTGAGGCCTGATGAGCGGGAAATACCGATGCTCCCAGGGTTATCAAAAACGCAACTGCCCCTACGATGAAAAAATTCCAGAAAGAAAAGCTGACCTGCAGTTCCGTGGAATAATAAACATCCGAAGGCAGTACGTTTATGTGTGAAATCTTTATTATCAAACAGAGAAGAAGCCCTAAAAGTTCCCCGACAGCTATACCGATCCCGCCGATAAAAAGCCCCTGATGTATAAAAACCTGTTTTACAGCGGCCGGAGTAAAACCCAGGGATTTCATTATGCCTATCTCTTTTCTTTTTTCTCTTACCATGGTTATAAGCGTGGCTATAATATTAAATGAAGCCACGAGTATGATCAGAGTAAGGATGATAAACATGGTCTTCTTTTCCAGCTCCATGGCTGAATAAAGGTTTCTGTTCATGCGGAACCAGTCTCTGGCGCGATATTCACCGGGGAGTATCTCGTTCATCTCGCCGGCGAGTCTTTCCGCGCTGCCGATATCCTCGATGCTGATGCTGATCCCTGTGGCACCTTTGCGTGAGAGAAAAGACAAAGCGTCATCATAGAGCATGTAGACCAGGGATGTGTCATATTCATACATGCCGCTTTCAAATATACCTGTTACTTTGAAATCCCTTACTCTGGGAAAAATGCCCATTGGCGTTATGCGCCCCTGGGGCGACAATATCCTGATGGACTCCCCTTCGCTCACGTTCATGAGCATGGCCATCTCTTTTCCGATGAGTACGCCTCTTTCAGCAAGCGCGCCGCTGGTGACGATCTCACCGAACTTGGTTGTGAGACTCTCTTCTTCGGGATTTATCCCGCGGATGATTGCGGAAAAATTACGGCCTGTCTTCATGATAAGCCCTTCGCCGTGGACATATGGCGCCGCATGGCGGAAGCCTTTTACGTTTCGGACGGCTTCTATGAGCTCTCCGGGTTTATCCACGTCGTAGCCGAACCTGTTCTGTATGATAATATGGGAGTTGACCCCGAGGACTTTGGCCTTCAGATCGTTCTCAAAACCGTCCATCACAGACAACACCACGGTAAGGGTCATAACACCCACCATGATGCCTATCATGGATATCAATGTGATCCCGGAAAGAAGACGGTTGGTCTTTCGTCCCTTGAGATATTTAGCCGCGATCCAGTTGATGAGGTACATTACTTATTCTCTTCCTTCAGGTGAGGAAACAGGATCACGTCTTTAATGGTCTCACCGTTTGTGAGGAGCATGACAAACCTGTCCACTCCGAAACCCATGCCTCCCGTGGGAGGCAGTCCGTGCTGGAGGGCTCTGATAAAATCACGGTCCATACGCTGAGCTTCCTCATCGCCCGCCTCAAAATCAGCTTCCTGCTTTTTAAACCTGTTCTCCTGATCTATGGGATCATTAAGCTCTGAGAAGGCGTTTGCCAGTTCCCAGCCGTTTATGAACAATTCAAACCGCTCCACAAACATCCCGGTCTCATCGCCTCTTTTTTTCTTTGCCAGAGGAGATATTTCCAGGGGGTGATCTGTAATAAATGT
>CAZGIO010000106.1:0-1964 GCA_964525975.1 uncultured bacterium | reverse complement strand
GGGATTAACCAGTTTCTCTTCTACAAAAGCTTCAAACATCTCCTGAATGAGTTTGCCTCTTTTCATCTTTTTTGTATCCAGCGCTTCGTTGACGGCTTTCAGTTCTTTTCTCATGGCGTCATCACTCATGTCCATGACATCGAACCCTGCATATTCTTTTATGGCGTCCACCATGGATATGCGTTTCCACGGTTCGTTGAAATCGATGACCTTGTCTCCGTAAGTCACTTTTCTCTCCTCAAAACCCAGTTTATCAACCACGTTGAGGAAAAGGTCCTGAGTGAGGTCCATGACGTCATACAGGTCGCTGTATGCCTCGTAGAACTCCATGAGAGTGAACTCGGGATTATGCCGTTTTGAAAGCCCCTCGTTCCTGAAGACTTTGCCGATCTCATAGACCTTTTCAAAACCGCCTACCACGAGGCGTTTCAGGTAAGTCTCCAGTGATATGCGGAGGAATATATCCTGATCAAGAGCGTTATGATGGGTGAGGAACGGACGGGCGTCCGCGCCGCCGTACATCTGCACCAGTGAAGGTGTCTCCACCTCTATATACCCCTTTGCATCCATAAAATCCCTGATGTGTCGTATGATAAGGCTCCGTTTTCTGAAACGTTCACGGACGTCGTCGTTGACGATCATATCCACATAGCGCTGGCGATACCGCAGTTCCTTGTCCTGGAGTCCGTGGAATTTCTCAGGCAGAGGCCTGAATGATTTCGTGAGAAGCTCAAACTTTTTGACGATGATAGTGAGTTCTCCTGAATGGGTGCGGAAGACAGGGCCTTCCACGCCGATGATATCGCCGATGTCCAGTCTTTTGAATATCTTATACTCATCCTCGCCTGTGATATCTCTTCTGAAATAGAGCTGCATATTGCCGGAATCATCTTTCAGATCCGCGAATCCCGTCTTTCCATGAACGCGCTTGATCATCATACGGCCCGCGGTTTTGACGTAACCGGTCTCTTCCTCTCCTGCTTCACTGTATTTCGTCTTGATATCTTTTATTGAAATCTGTTTGTCATATTTATATCCGAAGAGTTCTATACCCTCTTTTTGCATCTCTTCAGCTTTTTCCAGTCTCTGTTTCATCAATATGTCCAGCTCTACCACTGCATGCCTCCTTTGCTAATGTTCAAATACAATTATAGATATTAAATCCATATGTGTCAAGAAGTGTCGCCTTTCAGAGCCCCCCGGAGAGGCGTCAGAGCGTACGGATTATTTTCAGAAGAGAGCTCAAGACGCGGACCCTGGGAACATCCTCATCCCGGTGTCTGCCGGAGGGATCAAAAAGCACTGCGGCGAGACCTGCGTTCAATGCCCCTTTGACGTCTGACTCTATCTTGTCACCCACCATACACATCTCATGGATAGAAACGTCGAGGGTTGCAGCAATATGACGGAAATAAGCCGGTTCCGGCTTTCCCATGCCCAGGTCCTTCTGGGCGAATATACGGTGAAGGGGTATATCTATTCCCGCGCGCAGGAGAGCTTTCCGCACTTCCGGGCCTCCCGACACATCTCCGTTAGTGGCGATTGCCACTATATAATTGTCTTCAAGGGCTGAAACAGTCTCAGCGGCTCCGTCTACGGCACTCACTGTTTCCCAGCCACACATGGCTCCTGGAAGACCGTAATCAATCATAAGGGTATTGCCCCAGTCCAGCAGCACTGCTTTGATCATAACTGCTCCTTTTTGATCCATCCGCTTGCGCAGACCTGCATCCTGCCTTCTTGTTTTCTGTAGATGACACCCAGCTGCCCAGGCGTGACCGCGCGGACTTTTTCATCCAGCATGATTTCCAGCCCGCCCTGTTTCGCCGTTACTTTTTTTACGGGATGAAAACTGTCCGCCGACCTGATCTTTATGTAAAGATCTCCGCTGTCAAACGGCGCCAATTCATTAATATCTCCAAGAGACAGCTCACTGCTGTAGAGAGCCTCGTTGGGCCCGGTGA
>CAZGIO010000105.1:0-6076 GCA_964525975.1 uncultured bacterium | reverse complement strand
GGTGAGATAAAAGAAAAAGGTGAATATTTTCAGCAGAACAGCGTCTTTAAGTATCTTAGACTGGATGACAGGACAGACATCATCATATACGGTGAAGTGGAGTCCGGCGCATGGAGACGAGGCCTGTTCGAGTTTATCACCGGCCTTGTCCTTTTCGTGCTTCTGCTCAATGTGATCTATTTTGCTTTGACATGGATCTTTCTGATCAGGCCCATATCGGATCTTGCGGATGCGGCGGAATCAGTAAGGCGGGGAGAATCGCAGGACTTCACTATAAGCGGCAGCAGTGAGATACAGAGCCTGGCCGGGTCTGTAAAGGAGATGACAGCCACCATACGCAAGGATGTCGAGATATTGAACATCGTCATGGAGAACATGCGCATAGGGTTTGTGATCTTTGACGGTGCCGGAGAGATCGTCATCGCCAATAAGGAAGCCATGGAGAGGTACAACCTGAAAAACGGCGACAATATTGCCGTGCGTATACCCGATGTAACACTGGAGTTTGACAGGATAGGGCATAAGCTTTTCACCTCTTCCAGGATCATCAGTGGAAACGGGACTCCTCAGTACGCGGATATAGCTGTATACAGTCTTTCCGGAGAGATGAAAGGGGATAACGTGGCGGTTTTCAGAGAGTCTGACAGGCTGCCGTCACAATCCGCATATGAACTTTCCAGGTTTATGAACTCACTTTCTTCCATGCTTGCCCATGAGATCAAAAATCCGCTCAATGTGATCACAATGATACTTAAATTAGCGCGCCAGAAATATGGAGATGACGAGATGCTCTCTGATATAGGACTAGAGGCAGCTAATATAACAAGTGCGATCGACATGTTCTCCGATATCATGTCAAGCCGGATAGAAGTGATAAACCTTGAAGAGACGCTGCTGCCCATCATGAACAGATGGCAGAGGCTTTATCGTGAAAATGGCGGGGAACTGGTATGGAATCTCCCCGGGGACTTGAATATTCTTTTTGATAAGTGTAAATTAGAGATGATAGCGGCTAATTTGCTGAAAAACGGCTATGAGAAGCCGGGATACTCCGCTGTAAGCATCAGAGCGGAAAAACGGGACGAAAAAGTGGTGCTGGTCATGGAGGACAAAGGGGAATCTGTGGATAAAGACACGCTCATGAACCTGTTTGACGGAGTGTTTTCAACAAAAGGCAAAGACAGGGGGTGGGGGCTGTCCCTTGTCAAGTTGTTTCTGCGAGCCTCCGGCGGTCTAATGGAGATGGGACCCGGGGATGGTACCGGGACAATAGTCAGGTTGGTGTTTGACAAGTATGAAAATATTGATAGTTGAAGACGATCCCAAGCAGCTTAAATATATAACAAAATATGTTGAAGGGCTGGGGCATGAAGTGATCACCGCCGATGACGGCATAGCGGCCGAGGGGCTTGCAGCGGACACCGATGTGGTGATCACAGACTACAGACTCAAAGAGATGAACGGCATGCTTCTTCTGAACCGGCTGAAAAAGCAGGGATACGGCGGTGAAGTGATACTTATAACCGCTTACGGCAACACAGAGGATGCCGTGGCGGCGGTAAAGATGGGAGCCTATGACTATCTGAACAAACCGTTGAACCTTGACGAGCTGGAGATCACACTGAAACGCATCGAAGCCTCCAGAGACCTTAAAGAGACCGTTGAAAGCTTTGAAAAATCCATGAAGAAACGAAAGCTTGTCTATAAATCTGAAGAATTCAGCGATGTCATGAAAAGAGCACAGCGAGCGGCGGATACAGATGTCACCGTCCTTCTTGAAGGGGAGAGCGGCACGGGAAAAGAACTGGTCGCTGAATATATTCATCAGTGCAGCGGAAGGAAGACTTATCCCCTTGTGAAAGTGTTCTGCGCGGCAATACCAGAGACTCTTCTTGAGTCAGAGCTTTTCGGATATAAGAAAGGTTCATTTACAGGAGCTGAAGAGGACAGAAAGGGAAAACTGGAATATGCGAACCGCGGAACGATCTTCCTGGACGAGATATCAGAGATCCCCCCGGGGATACAGTCAAAACTGCTGCGTGTGATACAGGAAAAGGAGATCACCAGAGTGGGAGAGCTGAAACCCCGTTCTCTGGATATAAAGATCATCGCCGCCACAAACAGAGACTTGAAGGAGGCTGTGAGAAAAGGGAGATTCAGAGAGGATCTTTATTACAGGCTCAACGTATATCCCATTGAATTGCCGCCCCTGCGGAAAAGGCGCGGAGATATCGAACTCCTTACTGAATATTTTCTCGCAAAGTACAACAGGAAGTATAACAGGGAAGTGGTTTTGACCCCTGATGAGATCGGACTTATGAACGGATATGGATGGCCGGGGAATGTGAGAGAACTTGAAAACCTCCTGATCAATACTGTGATCAGCGGAAGAGCCTATATGTTGAAAAATATGGAAAAAAAGAGTATAATTGAGGATGAAGGGACCTTGGATTCTGTAATAAAAACGCATATAGAAAAAACTTTGAAAAATAATGGCGGGAATGTGAGAAAAGCTGCGAAAATACTGGGAATACATAGGAACACACTGCTTAACAAGATAAAAGAAATGCACATTGACCTTGACTTTTATAGACAAAAAGATAAAATTAAAGAAAAGTAGGAGGAGAGATGAAAAAACTTGTTGGTTTGGACATCGGATCGCACAGCATCAAGGCTATTGATGTAAAAGTGTCCGCAAAAGAGATTGAAATCAAAAACTTCGGTTACGATATTCTGTCCAGGGAAAGTATCGTCGAAGGAGAGATCATGGACAACAACCTCATAGAAGAGGTGATCAGCTCCATATTTTCCCGCAACAAGATAAAAAATAAAAACCTTTCCATCTCAGTATCCGGAAGAAGCCTTATACTAAAAGCCATGCAGTTGGAAGCCGTTGGGGAAGAGAACGTCAGAAACACAATGGAATATGAGATCCCTAATCATATACCCAATGAACAGGGCGATATTTTCTATGATTTTTTCATCGTCTCTGAAGAGGGAGGCCGTTCCAACGTGCTCCTGGCAGCCGCGAAAAAAGAGGTTGTGACATCCAGGGTGAACCTTCTAAAGAGCCTGGGACTCATGCCCCTGGTCGTGGATGTGGCCGCTCTGGCGATACAGAACGTTTACGAGACCATACACGGGCCTATCAACGGGACTGTCTTCATTGCTGATATCGGAGCTGAAAAGACCAGTTTCAGCATCATCGTGGACGGTGTCCCGAAATTTGTCAGGGAAATACCCATAGGAGGCAATCATTATACCGATGCCATAGCCAAGGACCTTGCTGTGAACTATGAGACTGCTGAGAACATAAAGACAGGCAGAGAGACTTCAGACGCGGATCTTGCGGGAATATTTGATTCCACAAACCAGAACCTGGGGAATCAGATGAAGCGGTCCATGGAATATATCAGGGGAAATTCTCCCATTGTACTCGGTCGGGGGATAGTGACAGGAGGCGGCGCGCTGACGCCGGGTCTTGTTGAGTATCTTAAGCGGGTCATGGGTACGGACAATATTGAATGTTTTAATCCCGTGGAGCATATTAAAGCAGGCTCAGATATCATGCCGGAGCTGGAAAAAGTCGGCCCCGGACTTTCAGTGGTTCTGGGACTGGCCATGAGGAAGGTGAAATAATATGATAGAGATAAATCTACTTCCGAGGGACGAGAGAAAAGCGAGGCACAACATACCCATAGGAGCCATGTCCATCGTACTGGCGTTCGTGGGGATTGTTGTGATCCTGGCCCTGTTTTATCTCAACAATATCCGGGTACTCGGAAATCTGAGGAAAGAGCTGATAGAGACCACAAACAAGAAGAAACGTTATGTCAAATATGACAAAGAATATAAGGAGCTTGATAAAAAGCTCAAAGAGATCGCCAACAGGTTCAACCTGCTCGCGAAACTTGACAAAGGACGTACATTTACTCCGGAACTGATGGAGGATGTGGCCATAAGGCTTCCTTCAGGATGCTGGCTTACCTCAGTGGACCTGAGAGGGGCCAATATATCTCTGGATGGCGGCGGGACGACCAATTATATCATATCTGATTTCGCAGAAAGCCTTGAGCGGTCTGATTTTCTCAGTACCGTCTCCATCGAGGAAGTCAAACAGATAGTGCAGAAATTTGACGGTGAAGATACAGAGGTATCGCAGTTTAAGATCAAATGCACCATAAAACCTGAGTTTAGATAGGGGGCGGATATGGCGGAAGGTTTTAATATAAATGATCCGAAATATCAGAAGATCATAGCGGGGATTCTTTTTGGCATAATTTTGCTCGGTGCATTTTACATGTATGTGATAGCGCCGCAGAAACGGGAGATCGGCGAGCTTAAAAACAATATTGAAAAGGAAAAACAGGAAGTCACCAGGCTGGTCAAGCTCAGCAAAAAGATACCGGAGCTGAAAGCGGAACTGGAAAGCAAGCAGGACGAGATCATACGTATATCAAAATCTCTTCCCACTAAACAGGAGATACCTGTTCTGCTGAGACAGATCACAAACGCCACACAGCAGTCTTCAATGAGACTGTCTGTGTTCAATCCGGGGAGACTCACGGCAAAAGGTGAATACGAGCAGTTTGGCGTGGATATAAATATCAGCGGCACTTACCATGATCTGGGAGGATTTTTGTCTAAAGTGGGCAACTTATCAAGGATCATAAATGTAGGCGACCTTTCAATAAAAAAAGCCGATGCAGCTCATCAGGCCATGGGCGAGACCATAAGCGCCACTTTTGACATGATAGCTTATGTGTATGATCCTGCAAAGGGCACCGCAAACGGAAAGAAATAGTAAGGAGATGGGATGAAGAGATTATTGATTTTCATAACCGTTTTGGCTTCTTTATCGGGATGCGCCAAAGTAGGGGAGATTTACAGATCGTTCTTTCCGGGTAAAAGTGAAAAAAAGGCGGAGGAGAAAGCCCCTGACAAAGAGCCCGAGGCAAAAGGTGTCACAAGGCTTACCGGGAAAGATGCCGGAACCACTGAGCAGCCTGAAGCCAAGAGCTCCGCTGATACAAAAAAAGAGGTGACAGTACAGAAGGCTCCTGTAAAAAAGAGCGAGCCTGTGAAGACTGTGAAACCGGTAACAGTAAAAAAACCTGAAGAGAAAAAGGAAGAAGAGAAAAAAGAGCCTGTTAAAGTTTTATACAGATACAATCCCAAGGGTAAAAGGGACCCGTTCCTTCTGCCTGGTGTGACAGCTGCGGGAGAGAAAAAATCCATATCGGTTGCTGACCTTAAAGCTGAAAAAGGAAGCGAGATCGATTTTTCCAAATTTCAGCTTAAGGCCACACTCAACCTCAACGGGTGGACAGCGACACTTGAAGACAGCACGGGAAAAGGAGTGATACTCCGCATCGGTGATGTTTTCGGCGGAGCAAAAGTCGTCTCGATAACTAAAGATACAATCACGTTACGAAGAATACGGATTCTTAGTGAAGGCCAGGAACGGGATGTTGTCCTGAAAAAGGCCGATATTGAAGGGGGTAAATAATGAAAAGGTTTCTGTTATTGGCGGTGGTGATGCTATGCGCCATAACCGTCATACATGCGTCAACATTGAAGGATGTTACTTATGAGAAGGTCGCCGGCGGGATCGACGTAAAACTTTCTTTCGAAGGAAACATCAAATACGAGATTTTCAAGCTTGAAAATCCCCTTCGTCTGGTCATCAACCTGCCTTCCACTAAAAGCGCGAAAAAAACAGGGAAGATCCCCATTGATGTAAAGGATTTTGATGAAGTAAGATTTGCCCAGTTTAATAAGGACATGGCAAGAGTGGTGGTGCAGCTGGAAAAATGGTATCCCTACTTCCCTGAACGGAAGAGTGATGAGCTGATCCTTCATTTCACCGTGGAGGATATAGTGCCGGAAGCGGGCACACCGGTCATGGAACCTGGAAAAAAGACCATGTTTACAGGACTTAAGGTCAGCGGCACAAAAGACACAGGCGCTTCCGTTTCTCTTGCATTCGACGGCGATGTCAATTACACCGTGAAAGAATCCAAGACGGAGATACGCGTGGAAGTCTACGGCGCGGAAAACAAATCAGGCAGCGAAG
>CAZGIO010000104.1:0-6106 GCA_964525975.1 uncultured bacterium | reverse complement strand
GAAGTTCGTTTTTCCTTAAAATGTTTCCAAAAGAATCTCCGATCCAGTCGCTGATCGATCATGCAGGTCTCCTTGAAACAGCTGTAAAAAAACTTCCGGGGCTTATTGAAGATTATTTCAACGGCAAAGAAATATCGGCAACTGTAAAGGAGATTTCCAGTATTGAAAGCCAGGCTGATGACCTGAAATTTAAAATTCGTGAAATGCTCTCGACTACGGTGCGGACACCTTTTGCAGTAAAAGACATCCTGGACTATCTGCATTTGCAGGACTCCTTAATAGACAGTACAGAAGACATCGCAAAAAAATTGTGTCTTAACAAAGTGGAAGGACTGGATGATCACATAAAGGGCCTCACAATACAGCTGGTTAATCAGGTTACAAAATCTGTGGATTTTCTTGAAGACATGATGCGGGAAGTCAAAGCGGTCATATCATCTTCTTTTGCCCAAAGAGTCCTTAAGGAAGAAGCAAAAGGCGTAATCAAGATCGAAGACATCGAAAACGAAGTGGACAATCTTTCACTTGAGATCGGCAAATGGCTGTATTCAAAAAAATATGAGATGAATCCCGTGGATCTGATTTTCTTCAGAGAGACGATCAGGATCATGGTAAAGATGACAGATACAGCTGAAAACACTGCTGAACTCATGCATGCCTTTATCAAGTAAGCGGAGTTTGTTATGGCAATACTTATTTTAGCGGGAATAGTGGGATTTATAATGGCCATGGCCATAGGCGCCAACGATGTGGCCAACTCAATGGCCACAGCCGTGGGAGCCAAGGCCATCACCATCAAACAGGCGGTGATCATAGCCGCTCTTCTTGAGTTCACCGGAGCATTTTTCTTCGGCAAGATGGTAACGGAGACTGTGAGAAAGGGCATCGTGGACCCGTCTCTCATCGGAGACTCCAAGATCATGCTGGCAGGGGCGTTCGCGGCCCTTGTATCCGCCGCGCTCTGGGTATTTATTTCCACGGTGTTCGCCCTGCCTATCTCAACCACACATTCCATCGTTGGGGGCATGGCGGGTTTCGGCATCATGGCCATCGGATGGAACGCAGTGAACTGGAGCAAGATGATGTTCATCGTGGCCAGCTGGTTCCTGTCTCCTCTTCTTGGTGGACTCATGGCTTTCGGGGTGTTTAAATTCATCTCCTGGGCTATACTCCACAGGGATAAACCCTTTGCCGCCGCAAAAAAAGTGGGACCGATCCTCATCGGCATGACCTTTTTCATCGTCATGCTCATGTTTTTCAGAAAAGCCATGCATATGAAACATCTTACCTGGCCGGTGATCTGGTCCGGTGCAATCGGTATCAGCGCCGCGATATTCGGTTACTATATATTGAAACGGCGGGAAGTAAAACAGGATGAATACACCGATGTTGAAAACATCTTCAAGAAACTGCAGATAATGACATCCTGTTATGTCTCTCTCTCACATGGCGCCAATGATGTTGCAAACGCCATCGGCCCCCTTGCGGCTATATACGCCGTGGTAAAACTGGGTACAGTGGGAGGAGCTGTGGAGATCCCCCGTTACCTCCTGGCCATAGGCGGCCTGGGTATCGCCCTGGGCGTGGCTCTCTGGGGTTACAGAGTCATGCAGACAGTGGGAGACAATATTACAGAACTGAACAATACCAGAGGATTTTCCATAGATTTTTCCACAGCCACTACTGTGTTCGTGGCATCGGTGCTGGGTCTGCCCGTCTCATCGAGCCATACTGTGGTGGGTTCCATAGTGGGTGTGGGCATGGCCCGTGGACTGGAAGCTGTGAATTTCAACATCCTGAAGAAGATCGCCCTCTCGTGGCTGCTCACGGTACCCCTTGCCGCACTCACCGCTGCGCTGCTCTATAAGGTCTTCGTGGTACTCTTATGAAAAACAGGCTGCGTAATATAAACCTCCCTGCTGAGATCTGGGACAAATACACTGTAAGTCTCGGGACTGTCAGCGCTGAAGATTTCCAGGCCAGGGTGAAAGAATTCATCGACGGCCGGGAATATGTCCTGGAATGCTGCTGCGGCAAAGGTGAATTTGTCTCTGAGGAAGCGAAAAAACATCCTGATAAAAGGTTTATCGCAGTGGATTATTCATATCCGGTGCTTCAACGGGCGGCAAAACGCAGCGCAGCTGAAGAACTGGATAATGTCCTCTATATTTTCAACGCCATCGAAGATATCTTTGAATCCCTTGGGCGGTTCAAAGGTTTTGAACGGATCTATATCAATTTTTCTGACCCCTGGCCAAAAAAGAGACATTGGAAAAGACGCGTGGTCCAGAAAGAGACACTGATGAAGATAACAGAGCTCATGGATGATAAGACCCTGCTTTATGTGGTCACAGACCATGACGGCTATAAGGACTGGATATATGACATCTTCCGGTCCATGGACGATATTTTCCAGCCGGTCAACACAGACTGGTACGTAAATACCATGGAAGAGTTTAATGATTCCGACTACATGAAAAAGGGCAAGATCAAGGGTCATGATATTAACTTTTTCGTGGCGGAGAAACTGATTTGAAGACCATCCATCTCATACGTCACGGTGAGACCAAAGCCAATGCAGATGGGCTGTTCAGAGGCAGGATCGATTACGGGCTCAACGCCAGGGGAATGGAAGAAAGCATCAGGCTTCGCGGCATGATGAAAAACCTTAATCCTGATAAAGCTTTCACATCCCCTATGAAACGTTCCATGCAGACAGCGGAACTTGCTCTTCAGGATATTTGTGAGCTCGTTACAGAAAAACTGATCGACAACCTTGATCTGGGTGACTGGGCGGGAAAACTCATGGAAGAGATCCGCGGAAATTATCCCAATGAATGGAACATCTGGCACTCCGAACCAGGTTCAATGACTTTTCCCAACGGGGAAAGCATGAAGGACCTGGAAAAACGGGCTTCACTGTTTTTGGATAAGATCAAAGGCGACCCCTGCGGCAATATCGCTGTATTCAGCCACAGATCTGTGATCAAAACCATCCTGGGGACAGCGCTGGGTCTAACAGACTATTTCTGGAAATTTAAGATTGAACATTCCGCTGTAACAACTATAGTATTTAAAGAGGATGCCGGATTCATGCTCACAGGTCTGAATTACATACCTGTCATTACTGAAGGGAGATAACATGGAGTTTAAAAACAGTACCATCGTAAAAAAAGCCAATGTCTATGATAACGGAAAAGTCACAAGCAGGACGGTCTTCATGGAAGACGGTTCAAAGAAGACTCTGGGTATAATGCTGCCCGGTGAATACGAGTTCAAGACAGGCGCTTCTGAAATAATGGAGACCCTGGGCGGAAAAGTACGTGTCCTGCTGCCCGGAGAAAAAGAGTGGAAGATTGTAAACGAGGGTGAAAGTTTTTCCATACCCGGCAACTCATCTTTCCGCATAATCGTAGAAGATCTTTACGACTACTGCTGTTCATACGGTAAATAATCATCAGTGAGGAGGCTAACACCTCCTCACTCCGCAGTTATATCAACACACTTTACCAAGCTCAAAACATCTAATCCCTAAAGTATTCTGAAAAAAATGGAAAGACAGCTGTTTTGAATCGTTCTTTTAATTTGTCGATGTGACCGCCCTTATATGTTTCATAAAATATGTTTATACCCTGTTTATTAAGCTGTTCAACAAAATATTCACACCCTCGCGGGATCCATTCATGACTGTCCTCTGAACCCCAATCCAGTCCTATTGAAAGACTCTCCAGGGCGGTCCTGTACTCTGCACATCTGGCAGCGGTATCTCCGAATCCGCTTTCATAGAGTCTCATTTTATCGTCAACAGGGGTCAGCTGCCCCTTATCATCCTGTTTAAATGGAAAAATGATATAAGGCGGTTTTCCGCTAATATCATGAGCGTAAGCCATTGCGTAAGCAAAGAAAAAGGCTTTACTCATCTCTCCTTTTAATATGATCATGGAACTAATCTCGTTCATGAACATCTTTTCACCTGTGGGTATATCCATTTTTTCCACATTGTCCATGAGTTGTCTGATTTCATTTAACATCTCCCTATCCTTAAAGAGGTCACAGTCATAAAGACCATTTTCATCAAAGATACCAGGTGAAAGGGCATATACAGCGCCGAAAATATCCGGATGGTTCATTGCAATATTCAATGCGCCAGTCCCTCCCATTGAATGCCCGCAGATCCCTCTATTTTCCGGCCCTTTCCTGACTCTGTAGTTTTTCTCTGCAAATTCTATCACATCAGCTGTGATATAAGATTCCCATTTTCCAGTCAGAGGGGAATCTGTATAAAAACAGCCCAGGCAAAAAGAGAGCCCATTGGGAACTATTAGGATCATCTCGCTGACTTCTCCCGAAGTTATGGCCAAATCCAGTTCTTCCCAGCCTTCCATAATACGGTGTGCATATTTGACAGAGGTGGCATATCCCGGAAGAAATATGAGCAGCGGAAACTCTTTCTCAGGGTGCAGGTCATATTCCGGCGGCGTATAAACCATGACCTCCTGTGAGACAGGCGTGGCATATACCGCACCCTCAAGCGAAGGAGCTGCAATATCTCTGAATTCCACACGCCCCGACATTGATACGGCACAATTAATCACAGATAACAACAATACAGTTAATAAGATCTTTTTCATGATACCTCCATGCATTATAGACACATAAAAATATAAAACGGTTTCATAGCTTTTTGCTGTTTTAAATTTTTCCATTCCAGGATGCTCCTCCCCATGAAGGTGTACTTTATACCCTGGCTTTATTCTGCTCACTCACTATGAATAAATTCAGAATCAGCCTTTCCACTTGTTTCATCATATTATATATTGTAAAATACATAATATCTGAATTTTGAAAGGAGCACTTAATGAAAAAAATCCTATTAATTATTGTTCTCTTGATGTTCGCCTCTGTCTCATCATACGGTTATGATTATGGTATTGACGATGCAGTTATCGTACCCGGATTAAACGGTTCAGTATATGCGGGCATATGGATGAATGATTCATCTGATATGAACATCGCCGGCATTCAGGGGGGATTAGGCATATCTCCGGCTATACTGGTCTTTTCCGGAATTGATATTTATCAATTTGAAGACGGTGACTGGGAGATGGATCAATTCACTTTGGGAAGCAAAATATCCATCATACCCGAGACCCTGGCAGTCAAGCTGAGCTACAACATGACAGAAGATGATGCAAGCGACTATTACAAGATCACTCTTGCGGGGATGACTACCATGGAAAATGCTGTATTCATGGCAAACGCCGGTTACGGTTCTTCAGACGCGTCCAATATCTTTCCAGTGGGAGTGAAAGCCAAACTGCCCATCAGTTATACTTCATACCTCATCGCTCAGGGCGAGATGATACTCACTTATGATTCAGACGACAGTGAGAACTATATGCGCCATTTTGAGGTAAGCGGAGGGCTCGGTTACGAGATCCACGAATATATTGACCTTGAGATAACAGGCTCATATATAGGACAGACAATATTCATCGGCGGAAACAAGGAATATGATGATGATTTTGTCAAATTCCAGGCATATATAAAATACAGCCCCGCGGACTAATTCTGAATTTTTTTTAAAGCTACAACCAATTCGCTCAGGGTATAAGGTTTTTGCAGAAATCCATCGGCACCCATTTCGAGGATCTCCTGCACCCTTTTATCCTGAGCATATCCCGAAGCCAGTATGATCTTTACATCGGGCGCTATCTCCCGCATGAGCACATAAGCTTCTCTGCCTGACATCACAGGCATGGACATATCCAGCAAAACGATTTTTATCTCCGCTTTTTTTTCACTCATCACCTCAACGCCTTTTTTGCCGTTTTCCGCTGTAATCACTACCATCCCCAGGTCATTCAGCATCCTTCCGGCCACTTCCCTGACTATCTTTTCATCATCCACCAGAAGCACAGTCCCGGAAAACCTCATGTCATCCTCAGTTACTTCCTCAAGTGTCTGTCTCCGTTCCTCTCCTGATATGGGAAGATAAACAACGAAAGTCGTTCCTTTGCCCTCCTCTGAATAGACATCGATGAATCCGCCGTGCTGGTTTACGATATTATACACCATGGAAAGTCCCAGACCTGTGCCTGTACCT
>CAZGIO010000103.1:0-6113 GCA_964525975.1 uncultured bacterium | reverse complement strand
CATTTTGAATCCCAGGGATTTTGCGGATGATTTAAGTCGCTTAATATGCCTTTTGAGAAAAAGAGGTTGACCCCGTTCTATTTTAAGGGTGGTAAAAACCCCTTGGCCCTGTATGCCGGTACAACTTCCTCTTTTGAACTGACTGTCCTGCCACATGATCATATTTCAGCCGCCTTGATAAAATTGCTTATTTTAGCCATGATCTCATCATATTCACTTTCAGGGTCGGAATCTATGGTCACTGCGCCTCCTGAGTTGATAAAACATCTTCCTCCGGTAATCACCGCCGTGCGTATCACAATGTTTGACATGAGCCTCTGACTGTTCAAGACCATGATAGACCCTGTATACAAACCCCGGGCATGTTGCTCCAGCTCGTCGATCACTTTAAGACAGCTGTATTTTGGGCATCCAGTGATGGAGCCGCCGGGGAAACTCCCCTTCAGGAGATCGATAATATCCCTGTCGTGTGATAACTTACCTCTTATGGTGGATACAGCCTGGAAGACATTCCTGTATGCTTCGATATGTCTTTTCTGTGATACCTCGACACTGCCAGGGACACACGCTTTGTTCAGGTCGTTGCGTAAAAGGTCTGTGATCATATACAGCTCCGCTTTCTCTTTCTCCGATTCCAGAAGCGCTTTTTTCAGCTCATGGTCTTCGTCTTCATTTTTTCCCCGGGGTGCCGTTCCCTTTATAGGGCGTGTCTCCACAACACCATCTTCGCAGATCATGAACATCTCCGGTGAATTGCAGGTGATCACAATATCACCATGGTTCATAAAAGCTGAAAAGGGGGCCGGATTGCCTCTGTATATCTTTTTGAAAAAAGTGAATGAAGATCCTGTAAAATCACCCCGGAACAACTGTGAAAGGTTCACCTCGTAGACATATCCGTCCCGGATGTATTCCTGTATGATCCGCACTTTATCCATGTATGTCTCTTTTGAACATTCTCCTGTGAGATTTTCAAGTGAAAAAGCGGGATCCTCTTTTTTTGATGAAATGCTGGATAAGGGTTTGACGCTGTATTCCGGCCGGATCTCATGGGACATCTGTTTCTTGTGATCCCACACTATATATATGCCGTAGTAGACAAAATGCGCCAGGGGAAGATCATATGCCTTTTTCACAGTTGAAGTAAACTGTTCAACTGTATGACAGGCGTCATAACCTATGTAGCCTATGGCGCCGCACAGAGATGCAGGATGCTTATTAAAGATGCTCTTTTCCATGTCTGTCATTTGCCGTAAGCCTTCCCACAGATCATCTGATAGTTTCTCTTTTCCCCGGGATGTCTCCATGTAAAATGCGGAATCAAAATGACAGCGGATCACAGGGTCAATACCCGCAATGGAATAACGGCCTCTTTCTTCCCCGGTGCCTCCTGTGAGAAGCACGGACATGGCATCTTCCGCATAAGGCTCGAAAAACTCCACGGGATCGTCGTAAGGCCTGGACTTGATGTCCAGGCCGCGGATCAGCTGTCTCATTTGATCTCCTTGAGGAAATTGTCCGCAATAGCTGCACCTTCAGGCGTCATGAAAGATTCCGGATGATATTGGACGCCGTATATGGGAAGAGTCTTATGCTCAAAAGACATGATGACATCATCTTTGTCTGTATAAGCAGTAATAAGCAGTTCTGAGTGCGGGTGTTGAATCATAAGAGAATGGTAGCGGGCCACGGTAATCGTCTCAGGCAGTCCATTATATAGTATTGATGGGGTTGTACGGATGGAACTTGCTTTTCCGTGTACGGGATAAGGGGCTCGCACAGTGGCGCCGCCGAAAAACTCATTGATGCACTGCATGCCGAGGCAGACACCGAATATGGGGAGTTTGTCCCAAAAGTAGTTGAGGGCTTCCATGCTCAGTCCGGAATCTGCAGGTGTTCCCGGCCCGGGTGAGATGACGATGGCTGCAGGCGACATCTTGATGATATCCTCCACAGGCCACTGGTCGTTGCGTACCACAGTCACTTCGCCCTGATATAGTGTGCGCAAAAGAGCCGCGAGGTTATAGGTGAAGGAATCGTAATTGTCTACTAACAGGATTTTGTTCATTTTGGAATGATATACTGTTTTGCTGTTTTTCAAAAGGGTAACCTCTCGTCGTGTGAGCTGGCCGGAGCAGTTATTCAAACATGACCAGAGATATAAGTTTGGTGCTGATGATTATGAGCACGACATAGAGTATAAGGACTATCCTGTAATGTTTCTCCTTTGTCTTGAAAGCCCTGATCGCCGTGATGGCAGCAGTGGCTGCAAGGAGGATGAACCCCAGGATGAACAGCAGGAGCTGAAGCAGCATTAAAGCCTCCCCAACCCCGTCACCATAAGTACAATCCCTATGGCCACGGTGACTGTGCAGAGCAGAAGTATTACCCAACTCTGAAAAGATTTATGTCTGATTGTTCTTGAACCGATGATGATCCCGGCAATAAGCAGTATAACCCCGCCGATGATCGTTAAGATGTAACTTGGCATAATAATCCCCCCGATAAGTGTTACAGAACATATAGACTAACTATAGATGATAAAGGAAAAAAGTCAAAAAAAATCAGCGTTTATTAAATCAATAAGTTGTATGGGAAATTATTTTGCGATTATTGTTTCCTGCGTTATAATCTAAACGATGAGTAGAATGGATTAAAGTGCAATGTTTGATTCATTGAGGATATTGATATTGAGTTAAAATATGATAAAATATAGGTACGAGCTTTGTAAGAAAGGAATATATGATTAGGGATAAAGATAACTTAGTTTTGGTTCCGGAGACTGAATCTAAACTAGAGGGTAATGATGTTAGTTCTGAAGATCAAGAAATTACATCCCCATTTGATCCAAAGGAAATTCGTATTGATACGAAAAATGCTCAAATGGATGCATTGATTAAGAGAATTCGAAACGATGAAATTGATTTATCACCAGATTTTCAACGCCAGGATAATATATGGAATGTTCAAAATCAAAGTCGGCTAATTGAATCAATGTTAGTAAAAATTCCTTTGCCTGCTTTTTATATGGATGCTTCGGATGATAATAAATGGCTTGTCGTAGACGGATTGCAACGGTTAACAGTAATTAAAAATTTTGTGATTGATGAAACATTAGAATTGGTTGGGTTGGAATTTCTCAATCAATATGATGGAAAAAAATTTAGTGATTTACCTAGAAATTTTCAACGCAGAATTGAAGAAACAGACATAGTAATGTATTTGATACAACCTGGAACACCGGCACAAGTTAAGTTTGATATCTTCAGTCGGATTAATACTGGTGGTATCCCCCTAAGCTCACAAGAGATACGTCATGCGTTGAACCAGGGTAGAGTGACAAGTTTGCTGAAAAAACTTGCTCAATCAGAGGAGTTCATTATTGCTACAGATAAAGGAGTTGCCTCTAAAAGAATGGATGATCGGGAATGTGTTTTAAGATTTTTCGCTTTTACAATAACTCCTCCGAGTGATTATTTTTATGACGGTTTTGATAAATTTCTTAATGAAGCAATGGTAAATATCAATAAGATGGAAGAGAAAAAACTTAGTGAAATTTCTTGTTTGTTTTTAAGGGCAATGAAAAGAGCAGAGAAAATTTTTAAAAAAGATGCTTTTAGAAAGAGATTTGACGATGAACATACGCGATATCCAATTAATAAAGCTTTGTTTGAAGCATGGAGTGTTAATTTAAGTTCTTTATCTGACTTCCAGGCTAAATTATTAATTAGCAAAAGGGATATTTTGATAGAAAAATATATGGAGTTGATGGCAGATAAAGAATTTGAAAATGCAATAACTCAAGGAACTGGATCAATTAAGCGAGTGAAATTACGATTTTTAAAAATACAGGAAATTATCAAGGAAGTATTAAGTGATTAACTCAGTAAGAATTAGAAATTTTAAATGTTTTTTAGATAAAACAATCAAATTTAATAATTTGACTATTTTGACAGGGATTAATGGGGTTGGGAAAAGTACAGTTATCCAATCAATATTGTTGTTAAGGCAAGCAATGGTGTCTGGTTCGATAGAAAAAAATATTGTTAATTTAAATGGAAATTTGGTTTCTCTGGGTTTAGGTAAAGACATATTATATGAAGGGGCAGACGATGGGGATGGCATTATGTTTGATGTATTATCCAATAAATCGATCTCAGAAAAAATTCATTTATCCTATGATTATGAAAGTGATCAGCTTGAATGTAATTATAATTCAACATCTGATTTAATTGATTCTGTTTTTTCGCAAAGAAATTTTTATTATTTAAATTCAAACAGAGTATCACCAAAGGCATGTTACAATTATCCCCTTAAAGCTGTACAAAAATATAATTTAGTTGGCAATTCAGGAGAATTCTCAATATATTTATTGTCACAATTCGATAGGCAAAAGATTGGGAATGAGTTAATGATGCATGGTAAAGAGGAAATTAATTCAATGCTGAGACAAACCGAATGCTGGTTATCTGAAATTCGTGAAGATATTCGTATACATTTAAAACAATATCCTGATTTGGATAAGATTGGTGTTAAATACTCATTTTATAGGAATGGGATGTTCAGTAATGAATACCGTGCAACAAATGTGGGCTTTGGACTAACCTATTGTCTTCCGATTATTATATCATGTCTTCATAGTAAACCTGGAAGTATCATAATAATTGAAAATCCAGAAGCACATCTTCACCCGAAAGGGCAAGTTGCATTGGGGAAATTTATATCAAAAGTTGCTGCTAGTGGAACTCAAATTATTATTGAAACACATAGTGAGCATATTTTGAATGGAATAAGAATAAGTGTGAAGAATAATGATGTTAATAATGAAGATATTTCATTACATTATTTTAATTGGGATATTGAAGAAGAATGTGCGGATTTGATTACTCCAATTATTGATGATAATGGGAGGATTAATGAATGGCCTGAGGGTTTTTTTGATGAATGGGAAAAAGGATTAATGGAATTATTATAATTTATGGATATAATTTTTAATGAATTGTCTCTTGATGGTAAATATTCTTCTGAATTTGAAGCTCTAAATGGTTTGAAAAGATTTATTAAGGCATGTAATATTTTGGTAAGGATTGGTTACAATCGAACTTTACTAGTTACTTATAATTTTAGTTCTTTACCATTATCTAAAGGATTGTCCTTATATTATTTTCTGAAAAAACTAACTGTAGATGAAAGAAACTTCTTATTAGCTATTTCAACAAAAAAAACATATATCGAAGATGCTCTAAAAAAGGAAAAAATAGAAAATGATGATATAAAGATTTTTTGGGGTGATAAGGAAGGCTTAGGACTCGGATTAAGTTATTATCGAGCACTTTTCGTTATATCATTTGATTCAAATAAATCTTTTTGTACAGATGATATTGCTATTACAGTTAAGAAGTGTGTGGGACACATTTGGGAATCTAAGTCGAAAAACATTATATCTATTTGGTCAGAGAATCAATCTCAAAAATTGATTTGCAGTTTACGAAAAATGTTAGTAGACAAAATTGAGGATGGAAGAAGTTTATTATATAAATTTGAAAAAATATTTCCATGTTTATTTCTTGGTGAAGACGTAAAAGAACAACTCAGAGTGCTCAATAAAAGCGACATGTCTTTTGATAAAATTAAAGCTCATTTGTTAATAATCAATGATACAATGTCTTATTATACTAAGGGACCCTTTAAGCCTATGGGAATAGAATGGTCGACAGAATCAAAATCTACTAAAGAAAAATATCGGGGTGAACGATCAATAAAGTGTCCAGACGGTCAATATAGATTATTTTTAAACCATTCTAAGATTAGAAGCAATAACTATAGAATATATTTTAAAGCTGATTGTAAATTAAAAATAGTTTATATTGGTTATATCGGGAGACACTTGAACACTTCAAAATATAAAGGATAAATAAATCAAACCACTCATCGCTTTATATTGCGTCTTGTCGGAAAGGTGTGGCGGATAGCTTGCCTTCTGCGTGCTGTGTCAGTATGTCTTTACGGGAGGCATATGGCGGATATCATACTGCCCCACGGGGGGTACCGCAAACTCAAGAGTTTTCAGATAGCGCAGCTGGCCTATGATGTCACCGTGCGTTTTGTGGAGC
>CAZGIO010000102.1:1757-6118 GCA_964525975.1 uncultured bacterium | reverse complement strand
CCGGTGAAGGCGAGGACGAACTGCAGCGCCAGCGGCGCGAGCAGCGAGGCGGTCACCGAGTCCAGCCAGATCCACTCGGGGCCGCCCGTGAGCCGCCCCTATCAAAATATAACATTTGTGTACTTTATAATTATAATCTTTTATGTATAATTATAATAGGATAGACAGAATATTAAAAATAACACAACTAGTTTTCATCATTATAATTTTAATATTGCTTTTTTATGATAGCTTGATTAATGAATTTAACGGATTGATCAGTCGTATATCTCCAAATTTTATTTCTCTCATAGCTTTATTAACTGCAATAATTACAGTAATAGAAATGCAGAAAAACAGAAAAGTTATGCAATCTCCAGATTTAGTAGTTGAAGGCCGTTCTGATGAAGTACTACATGCTAAAATCAATTTTAATGACATATTGATGACACCAATAAAAATTTACATTCGTAATATTGGAATTGGATATGCTAAAAATATTTCTGTTATTATTTCATGTCATTTAGAAGGGTATTTTGAAGAAATGAAAAAGATGTATTCTGATCTTTCGTTCAATATATTAAAAAAAACAGAAAGGACAACCATTTATGAACTTAATGAAAAGAAGTTTCGTTTTGATAACTTTAAAAGTCAAGTAATTATCTACGAAAACAATATTGTATCCATGAGAAGTGGAGAATATGACTATTTGTTTAATGGCTCAAACTTGATGAATTTTAAAAGACTCATTGAAATTGACTCAAAGTATTTTTTTAAAAATCCAAATTATGATAGATTTATGATACCTGAGATGATAATTCAAATTAACTATGAAAACTCACAAAAAAATAAATTTCACGTTGAGTATAAACTAATTCCTTATTTTTATGAGGTCAATATAAACAATGGATTTTCGAAACTAGTATTTAAATTAAAATATTAAAATATAATTTTAAATACATAAATCATCACATCTCCCATTCAAAGCGAAGCTTATTTTCAAACCCCTTGCGTCCCATGAGCCGTACGATCTTCGGCGCCGGCGAAGGCACAGCCTTTATTCCGTTCCTTGCGAATATTCCCGACAATACCGAATCGGCAAGGGACAGGTCTTCTGTCTCTGATTCCAGTTCAAACTCATGATCGCCGTTATCATAGGTGATCTCATCCAGTTCCACGGGAACGCCGTAGGGCATGATGCTCCACACCCGTCTTGTCACGTTCATTGACCCTATGCACCGGAGCTGCTTCCCCCAGCCTTCAGGCCCCTGGAGCTCATCCATGACAGTCTCAAGATAACCTGTTTTCAGATCCAAAAGGGTCTTCTCTCCGGCAAGCACCGCTTCAGCAAGCTCACTCTCCAGGGGCAGTTCATGCTCTTCGTTTATGAGCACGCCTTTCCGCCTCTGTTCGTACAATTTCCCCTTGATCCTGCATTTATATGTAAAGAGCCATGCCCCGTCTTTTTTTCTCAGCCTGAATGAGACCCCTGTCATAAGGAGCAGAAGATCCGGTGTGTCAAAATAGTAGTTTTCAAGCTTATGTTCTCCGGCATATCTGCCGTTTTCTTTAAAATACCGCAGCAGCATCCCGTATTCACCGGGAGTGACCATGTACTTCAGCTCTTTTTCTATCATACTACCCTCCGAAAAACTGTTTTTTCAATGACTTAGATTCCCTGTCCGCCAGATGGAGCGGTTCAGGTATCCTGTATTTCCCGGAAACAAGTTTAACTGTTTCAAGGGATTTTTCAAAAGAAATATAGTCGCCTGGAGAAATAAAAACAGGCTTTGCCCCTGCCCTGTTCCTGAACACATAACCCAGCATCCCGCCCTCTTTATCATGCACCGTGGAATAAGCATACTTATCCGGTCCGGGTTCTGTCCATCTCCCATAGAGATGCTTTTTAGCCACCCCTGCAGACGGCAGCCCCGTGAGCCAGCCCATCTGCGATGCCAGTCCCGCCCGGCGGGGATGCATGACGCCGTGACCGTCGCACAGGATACAGTCAGGCGTTGTCTTCATCCTGTTTATTATCCTCAGAAGAAAGGGTACTTCCCTGAAAGCAAAATAACCGGGCACATAGGGGATGTCATTCTCATAGATACCGTGAAAGACATCCAGCACAAGACACTGCCTTATATCATAGAGGACGCCTGCTGCAAACGCATGTCCCTCCTTAAAGGATACATCCATTGCCAGCGCATTGGAGAACACTTCCCTGGAACTGTCTGTGAGCCGCAGCTGAGAAGCCATCCTCTCCTGGAACATCCTGCAGCGCTTCCAGTCCATCCTAACCGCGGTCTTCCCCCAGGATCTTTTTCACTTGTCTGATATCCTGATCCACGATAAGTGTGGTAAAATTATCATAGAGCACCAGCCCAGTGGGAACACCTTTGGGTTTCCGCACATGCCTGGCTTTTGTGACATCCACAGCCACTTTGCTGCCTCCCCGCGCCTTGCTCATATAGACGGCGAGCTGTGAAGCCGCTGAAAGGACCTCTTCTCCCGGCATCTCCTTGTTGGGGCACCGGATCACAACCTGGGCTCCTGTCATGTTTCTCACATGCATCCAGATATCATCTTTGGCGGCGGCTTTTATTGACACATAGTCATTTTCCGCCGCGCTGCGCCCGTAATATATGGTATAACCCTCATAAATGACTTTTGGTATCTTCCGTTTTTCATTAGACCCGGGTTTTCTTCTCTTCTGTTTATCCGTATACGCAGGCATTCCCACTTCGCGGCCGATGGATCTTACATCATTGAGCGTCCCGGCTTTTTCCGCGAAATAGACCGTCTCACTGTAATAGTCAAGCTTGTTCTTCACTTCCTCCATGCGTTCCCGGATCCGCGCAAGGGCCCGTTTGCCGCGGGTGTAGCGCTTATAATATAAGGCGGCGTTATCCCCCGGTGAATAAGCGGGGTTTATGGTTATGGAAATCCCCTCCCCTGTCTCGGGGTCGGTCACATTCAGCTCAGTATCATACTTCCCGGCGGAATAACCGTATGTAAGTATCAGGTCGCCCTGTTTTTTATATCTTTCAAATTCAGCATGTTTGCTCAGGTCCGCTTCCACTTTTTTCAGGATCTTTTTCTGTTTTTTTACAAGAGCCTTCACGTAATCCACCAGCTCGCCCCGAGCGCGTTCCATGGACCTTTTCCCGAGATATGCGCCGTAATAACTGTTGACTGCGCTGACCACTCCGTGATAAGTCTCTTCCACGGCACACCCCGGATAAAGCACTGGAGACAACAAGGTCTTTCTGTCCATTGTACACGCATAATAATCGTCATCTTCAAGGATCTTCCGCAGCTCTTTCTCAGCCTGTTCATAGCTCTGTCCGTCGCGTATTCCTGTGAGATATTCTTCGAGCCGTCTGTGTGTGTTAAGATAAGCGATACGACCCTGCCGGGGCAAAGGTGATACAAAGACAGAGGGCAGGCTGCTTTGGGGAGGTTCATATCTGTCTCCCGCCACAAGCTCCCTTTCACCTCGGCCGGCCTTATAAGCCTGCAGTATCTCCCCGTCTCTGGTCAGGAAACAATTTGTCCTTCCGTCTATCATCTCGAAATAGAGCGAAAGGTTTTCCAGGCCCAGGGGCATCATCTTCTCCACTGAGACCTCCACCACGCGGTCATGGTTAACAGCGCTTATGCAGCTGATCACTCCTCCCGCCACGCGTTTCTGAAGAAATCTCACAAAGGGTGAGAGGTTTGTGTTTTCGAATGGTGCGTTATTCTCACTGAACTCGATCCAGGAATCGTTTCCGCCAAGATGGAATGTCACTGAAAAGCTTTTCATGGAAAACCTGAAGGAACCCTTTTGATAGGAGATCCTGGTGATTCTGCCGCCGGACAGTTCCCGGTCCAGCGCCCTCACAAGCTTATTGAGGATCAGTCCGTCCACTTATTTCTCCCCGGAAACTATGCGCGCGGCGAAGCGTTCAATATCCACCACGAAACGGGAGTGACTCCCCCTGCCGATGGATCTATCTCGGGAAACAGCGGTAAATTCAAAATCAAGCCGCCTGCCTTCGGTTTTTTTCAGTACCACAGAGATGGTGACAATGCCGCCCTTTTTTACCGCGTCCAGATGTTCCAGGGCGATGGCAGTGCCCACGGTGCCTTCACCCTCGTCAAGGAACGGAGCGGCAAGCTCCGCTGCGGTCCTTTCGACAAGGAGGACAAGTGACGGTGTGGAGAGGACTGCGATGCTCTTCAGATGAGCTGTGGTATACTCCGTTGTGACTTCAAAATCTTTGGTGAGTTCTTTCTTTTTTACTTCTTTCATCGCGCTGTCTCCCATCAGTAAAACAGGTCTCTTATTATATCATTTATACGGTTTCAATTGTATAAGTTTTTCCGTCAACGGCTGCTTC
>CAZGIO010000102.1:0-1717 GCA_964525975.1 uncultured bacterium | reverse complement strand
AAAGCTTCCTTGAAATCATCGACTTTCAGTTCTATCTCCGTTCTGGAGAGCGCTCCCTCTTTTTTCAGTGCTTGTACAAAATCATTAAAGCCTGCCGCAGTGATCACATCCAGTATCCTGCGCGATTCACCGTCATCCAGTTTTGCAAGCTCCGCGAAAAAATCAGGACCGAACTCCATGATGAGAGAATACACAGCTTCCACCACACGCTTGTCTGATATAAGGTCAGGATCCTGGGACATGATGATAAGCCTTTCAAAGGAATCATAGAAGAGTATATATTTAGCCAGCAGGTCCCTGTTATAACGTGACTTTTTGTCAGCAGGCTCATATTCCGACATATATACCTTGAAAGTCTCATAAAAATGCTGCGAAATACCGTAAGCGGCCCTTTTAAGTATATAGGGGCTGGCGTTTTTGCTCAGGATATGGTCCATGAGCATCTCAAGGTCTCTCATGGAGGGAAAATCAAAAAGGTTTACTCCGTAGAAGAGTTTTTTCCCCTGGTCCTTTTCATTTAGAAACGCTTCAAATAATATCTGATAATCGAGTTTGTTGTTCTCCGTATAGATGGATACCGCCTGTATCTCATCCAGTAACTCCAGAGAAATATAATCTCCCTGGATAAACTGACTGTATTTCCCGTCCACGAACGAGAGGATGTCATTATAGACATAACTCAGCCGCCCTGACTCTATGACATAGTCAAGATTGAATATAAAACTCTCAAGGGGAGCTTTCAGGCTGTCTGAAAACAGCGTCTCTTTTGATATTTCGGCTATATCCCTGTCGCACATGATAAAACTGCTGCCGTCGCGCACACCTGAAAACACCATGAGGCCTTCCATCTCACCAGGCGCCCCGCTGAGACTCTCACCTATGGATCCGGGCATGCCGTCCACTTTGTAGGCATATACATCTTTCGGCCTGCCGTATGAAGCATATACATCAGAAGCATATTTCAGTGGAACGCACTGTTCTGAAAGAGGCGCGCCGTCTATGACAGAGACAACAAAAAGCAGGAGCTTTTCTTTTTCCTCATCATTGAGCGTCACCCTGTAGCGGGATTCGATCTCCATACCGCCGGAATGAAGCCTGAAATCATTGATGATGAGACTGCCGCTTTTTACCGCGGACAAAAGCAGTCCCATATCCTCGTATGATGTCTTTTTTCCCGCTGCGAACACAAATTTTTTCTGAGACAATATCTCATACTCTTCGCCGTATAGAAACACATTAAAGTGAACAGCTTCCCTGTCATGGAACATGAGTTCTGTTTTTACAAAACTGTTCTCACCCATCTCCCCGTCGCCGTTGTTTCTGAAAAAAAGCTCCGTTTCTCCCTCTATGTTAACCGCTCCGAAAAAATTCTGGTTCCTGTTTGTCCTGAAAAACTCCTCGACAGCTTCCCTGTCGCGGCACTCCTCGCTGCCGAAATAGTTTTCAATGTCATATCGTATGCCTCTGTACTGCTCCATGAGCCTGTCAAGATCCACTGCCGTCGCCTTTCTCCTGGTCCATATACCATTCAAACTGCCTCAGCATACCCCGCAAAATGCGTATATCCCTTTCTCCCGGGAAAGAACGCTCAAGCATGTCTTTCAGAGAATACATCACATGGTCTCTGCTGGATGAATGGAAGAATCCAACTCTTTTGAGCACCGCCTCCAGATGCTCCATATATCCCAGTTTGGACCCCAGTTCCGCCTGTCTGTAT
>CAZGIO010000101.1:0-6134 GCA_964525975.1 uncultured bacterium | reverse complement strand
ATATAAAAAAAGGGGCGGATAACCGCCCCCTGTGTTGGTTACAATGGTTTTGTCATGGTCTCAAGCCATTTGATCTCAGGTTCATCGAGGAAAGGCCTGATCAGTTCACATGTCTTTTTATGATAATCGTTCAGCCATTTCAATTCGCTTTTTGTAAGCAGTTCCTTATCAATGGCCCTGATGTCGATGGGCACCCATGTCATGTTTATAAACTTAAAGAAGCGTCCTGATTCGGTCTCCCCTGCTTCAGCCACGTAATACATGTTTTCCGTGCGGATGCCGTATTTATCTTCCAGGTATATGCCCGGTTCGATGGTGATATTCATACCTGGCTTGAATGTGACTTCCCTGTCCCTGGGGCTCAGGTTCTGGGGGCCTTCATGGACATTGAGAAAGAATCCCACGCCGTGTCCCGTGCCGCAGCCGTAATTAAACATCCTGTCCCAGACGGGCCGGCGGGCAATGGCATCGAGCTGTGCGCCGATGGTTCCTTCGGGGAAGATGCATGATGCCAGTGCTATATGTGATTTCAGGACCAGTGTGAAGTCTCTTTTCTGTTCCGCATCCAGCGCACCCATGGCTATTGTACGTGTTACATCTGTTGTACCGTCCAGATACTGTCCCCCTGAATCCACGAGAAACAAGTCTTTTTCTTCCAGCACACAGTCTGTCTCCGGGGTGGATGAATAATGCATCATGGCGGCATGGTCTCTATACGCGGCGATGGTATTGAAGCTTGTACCCATGAAAAGGTCCATCTTGCTGCGGAAACCCCTGAGTTTTTCAGTAGCGGATATCTCTGTTATTTTGCCGGAAGCTTTATTGGCATCCAGCCATGCGAGGAACTTCACAAGTGCGGCGGAATCTCTGAGGATGGAAGCTTCCATGCCTTTGATCTCAGCGGGACTTTTAACGCTTTTCATCACGGTGACCAGCTGTCGTTCATAGATCAGTTCCGCTCCCTTGTCTATGAGGCTGATAAGAGACACCGCGGTCTTTGCGGGATCCATGAGAACGTGTTCTTTTGCCGATATGGCAGCCGCGGCTCTTTCTATGTCTATGTACTCTTTTATGATAATACCGTCTGCTTTCAATGATCTTACTGCGTTGTCATCCAGTTTTTTTGTATCAGTGAACAGCGTCGCTTTATCCATTGTGATGATGGCGAACGCTGAGAAAACAGGGCTGTTGGGAACGTCGCCGCCGCGTAGGTTAAAGAGCCATGCCACGTCATCCAGTGTTGTCAGGAGATAAGTCGTGGCATTTCGTTCTGCCATATTGGCACGTACTTTTTTGATCTTTTCAGTACGGCTTTCTCCCGCGTATTTTGTATCATGCTCAAAGATGCTGCCGTCGGGGAGAGAAGGCCTCTCATCCCACAGTTCACCCACCAGATCATATGATATAAGCGATTTAATATTTTTGGGAGCAAAGAACTTTTCAAACATGGCGGCGTTCTGACCGGATATGACTCTTCCGTCATAGCCCACGGTATCGCCCTTCTGAAGTTTTTCGGCGATCCACTGAAAATATTCCGGTACGCCTGGTGTAAACATCTTAAAGAGTTTTATGCCGCTGCCCTGAAGTTGTTTTTCCGCCTGTATGAAATATCTGCCGTCGGTCCAGAGGCCGGCTTCGTCTTCAGTGACAACCACGGTGCCCGCGGAGCCTGTGAATCCTGAGATCCATTTTCTCTCCTGCCAGTGTTCTGCCACGTATTCACTCTGATGATAATCTGAGCTGGGTATGATATAAGCCTTCATACCGTGTTTTTTCATTAGTGCGCGGAGCGCGTTGAGTCTTTCAGGTACAGTCATAAATCCCTCCTGTTTTTAATCGTATTACCGCTTCAATTGAATAATAGTACTGTTTGCGAAATATTCAACACCTTTTTGCAACTAACCACTGATACGGATGACTATAGTAAGCTTACTTTCTTCCAAAATGAAAGATGCCCGTGATTAATAAAAAGATACAATACTGTCAGCTGTCCTGCCTGATAAGCGCGCTGGCGAAATTCCTGGCGATGATCTTACCCAGGAGGTTAAAATAATCCCTGTCGCGATCTATGGAATATAGCTCTGACCCGATCTCAAGCCAGACGTTGACGTGTATGCCCATCGCGGTCTCGTGTTCACAGATCTTATTTTCATCATTCAGCTTAGCTGATGTTTGAAGCACTTTATGTTTTGCCTTATCAATACCTTTAAATGTCTTTTTCTTGCCGTTTTTTGTTTCAACATAGAGGTATATTGCTTCAAACTCCTCTATGAGTATACTGAACATATCCTCCAGTTTCGGTTTATCGAGGGATTCCATTTTTATAAGAGCGTTGATCTTCTCCTCTTCTCTCACGGGATCGTCGATGATTTTTCCTTTTCTATCAGCGGCGGCTTCAAAACCTTCCGGCAGCGAGGCATAAGCGATGGTCTGATTTCTGCCGTTATTCTTAGCATGATAAAGAGACAGATCGGCTTTTTCCACAAGCCCGGCAAGTTCGGTGCCGTCCTCGGGATAGACGGCATAGCCGATGCTGCATGTAAGACCATATTTCTGATTAAGCGCTGATTTTTCTATCCCCCCCCTTATACGATCCACGATGGGGGCGTCTCTCACTTCTTCGGGAATCAGCATGGTCACAGATATTTCCTCTCCGCCGTAACGGCCCACAACATCTGCCGTACGCAGACTTTTTCGGATGATCTTGCTGATGTCTTTAAGCACAGAATCGCCACGTGAGTGTCCGTATCTGTCGTTGATATTCTTAAAGTGGTCCAGATCCAGAATACCCACCACGAGTTTCTGTCCGTTTTTCTCGGCAAACTTGATATTTTTACGTGTGATATCCATCCAGTGTTCACGTTTATAGAGGCCAGTGAGCTTATCCAGCAGAGCAGTCTCCTTGATGTAATCGTAATATGATGCTGCATTGATATAATCACGCAGAGCACCAAGTCCTTCTGTGACAGTTTGATCGGGATAGAGGAGCAGTCTTGTGGTATCCAGGTAGAAGCAGCCTTTCAGCGAGAAATAGTGGAAACTCGACTGCCGCTGCTCTTCTCTGTTTCCGCCGGTCTTTTTCAATTTCTCAATATCCAGGACAGGTATAATAATCACGCCTGTAAGGTTTCTGTCCTGTCTTCTGTCTTCATTGTAGTATAGAACATCTGTGTGTTTTTCTTCAAACAGCACTTCACTGAGGAGATCCGTCCGCATGGGCACCCGCGGGTGAAAACCCTGGGAGATAGTCGTCTCAGCATTATTCTGCCAGCCTTTATACATATCATATTCGAAATATGCCCCCCGTGTCATATTGGTGATCTTAAGGAGTTTTCTCAAAATATTATCATACAGTTCCTCGCCGCTGCTAACTGGAGAAAGGCTGTAGCTGTCCAACTCCTCTTTTTTCCGCATCTTTATATAATCCAGGGCGTTTTTCCTGTGTATATTATGGAAAACTTCAGGATCATATTCCGCGGGATCATAACCAATAGTGGCAAGAAGCGCTGAATGGAGCTGCCAGTTAAGGTTCCCTGCGATAAAAGATTTCCTGTCCACATAGGGGATATTTTCCAGCCATTTTTTCATGATCATGAGCATCTCGCCCACATATTCAAATAAAAGCGCATCCTGTTCTTTTTTCTGCATGATCAGTGTATGCAGAGTGAAAAGCGTCTGTGTGTAACCCCTGAAACTGTTTTCCGGCGGGATATCCACCTCATGCTTTCCCCCTGCCACGAACTCAAGCAGATCATAAGTATTCCTGAACTCATCGTCTATGAGTTCATATCCCTTTTTACCCACCTGGCCCAAATAAGCCAGCGCATCTTTGTTATGTCCGATACATGCCGCGGTATAAGCCGCGGAAATATACATGTGCCCCAGCCATCCTTTTTCTTCAGGGTTGGGATAACGTTCCGCCACAGATGCGATATAATCATCTGTAGCCTTCTTTCCTTCTTTCAGGTAGAGATATGTAAGTTTAATATCATGATATTCGTAACTGACTTTAAGGCTTTCAGCAGAATCATAGTATTCTTCAGCTTTATCAAGCCTGATTTTAGTCTCATCCAGTTCACCCAGTTCCAGCATAATATCGGCGTAAAGCATATTAAGCTTTGCATGTTCCCTTGTGGCATTGACTTTATCCAGGTAAGGTTGCGCTTTCTCGAGCACCTGCAGGACTTTGCCATACTGATGGAGTATCTTGTGGACTATGGAAAGGTTAATGGAGTTAGTCAGTACTGAGAAAAGGCTCTTTGAGCGTTCCGCAGCCTTTATAGCTGTCGCCCATGAAGCGGAGCACTCATGAAAATCTCCCGCGTAATAATGTATAACACCGATGTTTATGGATACGATGGCAATATACCGGTAATTATTCAGCCATTCTGCTATCTCAAGAGCTTTATGGTAATACTTCAGGGCATCTTCAAGGTCCCCCATCCGGCGGAGGACAATAGCCTGGTTGTTATATGCGCTGAACTCCGAATTGAGGCCCACCTCATCGTGGTGTTCCGTAACCAGGGTCATCATCTTCTCAGTGACTTCGACCATCTTATCCAGCTGCACATTATCCATATAGCAGGAAAATATATCATTATATATATCCACTTCTTTTTCAGGGGGCAGAAGATGATATTTATCCTGGTACAGAAGATATTCCTCTTCCATCAGTTTATATTCACCGATATATTTCAGTTTATGCAGGTAGTAATGTAGTAAAGTCCCCCACAATCTTATATTTGTCTTATAGAGAGAATCGAGATGTGGTTTTAGTTTTGCGGCGTCTTCTATGGTCGTACTTTCATCATCTACGAGGTGGCTGCAGAGCAGAAGGAGTTTTTTCTCCTCTGTATCGGCATATTTCTCCATGGCTTCAAAGAGATATTTCTTGTCATAGACACTGTTATAGTCATTCTTATTAATAAAGCTATATAATTCAAACAGATCGGCATTTTTCAGTTCGTCTTTAAAACGTTCAAAATGCTGAAATATCCTGAAAAACAGATCAAAATATTGTGATTTCTTCCGTTCATCAAGAGTCTTATGGAACTCCATGAATTTCTCATAGGCTCTATTTCCCTTTCCAGTATTCAATGCGAGAAAAACGTAGGACTCAAGATATATTATTGTATCAAAGACATCCTCTTCCATCCTGGCCAGGATCTTATCAGCGAGTTCTTCCGACAGTTTTTTCTCATGTGCCAGGATAAACGGTATACGTATATGATAGAAGAGTTCATCGGAATATGCCGCACCCTCTCTGATAAGTTTTCTGCAGGCTTCTCTTGTAGGATCGTCCATGAGATCCTGAAAGTATAGAGGCGCTTTCCCGCCCATGGCTTTTGTAATAGTTATAACGTCGTTGACATATTCGTCAGAGCGAAGTTTCTGGCTGATCTTTTTATTGATATTGAAGCAGTCTTCATAATCTTTTAGCATGAACTCACCATGTTTAACGTCATAACATGCCTGTTCTCCGATATTCTTCACGATGGATTCAATGATCACGGGCTCTCCCCCCGTGGTGTTGAGCGCCATTCTTCCGGGAGAGGAATTATCTCTGTTCATGTAGAGAAAATAATCCATGATATCTGAACATTCTTTTTCATCCAGTTCCCGGAAGTATAAATTCTGACTTTTTTCATCGGGTTTCTGTGAATAGGAACAGATCATCAGCTCACTGATTTCAAACGTGTCAGAGAGTTCCTCGAGGCAAGACCGGTCTTCATCGCTGCATGAGGCTGTATTTCCCGCTGTGATTGCCACAGGGCCGAATTCCGTCAGTTTTCTTATTGTTTGAGAAAGGGATAATCCGGAGACATCCTTATCCTGAAAGTATGAGTAATTCCTGAGCCGCGTAAGGAGTTTCTCCGCAGAGAACAGATCCCGCTCTAATGAAAGCACTTCATATCCCCTGGCCATAAGATGGGGTATGAGTCCCTGATACCATATTTTTGCATTATTGATATCTCTATAATCATAGACATCCAGCCATGTCTTTTCGAACTCCATGTCATGCACGCCGCGGGAATCAAGGATCAGGAACGCGGGAAATGAGGTGGTCTTAATATGTTCGGAAATGATCTTTTTCTGTTCACGGTCCGAGACAAGTTTAGAGAAGACAGGGCCGT
>CAZGIO010000100.1:637-6148 GCA_964525975.1 uncultured bacterium | reverse complement strand
ATGACATAAAAGGTATCGATCCTGTTCAGCATAAATATAACACAGGAGTTGAAAATACTCTGATCAGAGAAAATCTCTTCATGCTCGCTTCCATGAGGAAGAAGATTATTATCCGATATCCGCTTGTTCACGGTTTCAACGATTCCATGGATGAGCTTCATGGAGTCCTGGAGCTGATGATTAAGCTCGGTCTGAAGGAGATCAACCTGTTGCCCTATCACAGACTGGGATATAATAAATATGTAAAACTGGGGATGGATATGACCATGCCAGAAGAATACAGGTTCAGCGGTGATGAGAAGGAAGAAGTCACAGCTTTATTCCGGGAAAAGGGTATCAATGTGGGAATTGGAGGATGACATGGAGTATAGCGTATCGACTGAGAAATTGAAAAAAGACAGCCTTGGGACCAAACCGTCTCTTTCCGTGGAAAGAGCCTCGCTCTACTGTGATATCTATAAAAAACTCAGCGGACAGGTCTCCATTCCAGTATTAAGGGCAAAGGCCTTCTTTCATTTTATGAATAACAGAAAACTGTATCTGGCTCCCGGGGAGCTTATTGCCGGGGAAAAAGGAGCACAGCCGCAGGCTGCGCCGGTATTCCCTGAACTGACGATCTATACTGAAGAGGATTTTGATGTTATCAGCGGCAGGGATGAAGTGGGGTTTGATATAAATGATGGGGACAGGAATTTCTACACGGAGACCATTGCCCCGTATTTTAACGGTTCCACCATGCGCGACAGAATATTTGGAAAAATGAGCAGTGAATGGAAGGCATGTTATAACGCAGGGATATTTACGGAGTTCATGGAACAGCGGGGGCCGGGACATACAGTTGCAGGAGATAAGATCTACAAAAAAGGTCTTGAAGAAATAAAAAGTGATATTCTGGAATCCATGAAGCAGCATGAAGATGATCCCGAAGCGCTTGAAGAGCTTAAAGCCATGGAGATATGCTGTGACGCGGTTATTTCATACGGTAAACGGTATGGGGATATGGCCGCCGAAGCCGCGGAAAAAGAAACGGACCCCCATTTGCGGTCAATATATACGGCTATTTCCGAAAACTGCAAAGTGGTTCCTCAACATGCGCCCCGGACGTTTCATCAGGCTGTCCAGATGTACTGGTTTGTCCATGTGGGTGTCACAACTGAGCTGAATATATGGGATGCGTTTTCTCCTGGAAGACTGGATCAGCATCTCATTGCTTTCTACCGGAAGGACCTTGAAAACGGGACTATTGATGAGGATGCGGCAAAAGAAATTCTTAAGCATCTGTGGATAAAATTCCATAATCAGCCCGCGCCGCCCAAAGTGGGCATCACCATGAAAGAAAGTTCCACTTATACAGATTTTGCCAATATCAACACAGGAGGCGTCACACCACATGGGGATGACGGCGTAAATGAGGTCAGCTATATGATACTTGATGTCATGGATGAGATGCGCCTGGTGCAGCCTAACTCCAATGTGCAGATCAGCGGCAAGACTCCTGATGAGTTTTTGCTGAAAGCCTGCCGCATCGCGGCAAAAGGGTGGGGACAGCCTGCATTTTATAATACTGAAGCCATTATTCAGGAGTTGATCAATGCTGGAAAAAGTCCTGAAGATGCTCGTCTTGGCGGGGCAAGCGGCTGCGTGGAAACAGGCTGCTTCGGCCATGAAGCCTATATTCTCACGGGATATATGAACCTGTCAAAGATCCTGGAGATCACATTACATAACGGTATTGACCCTGTGACTGGAAAAACCATAGGCATAAAGACAGGAGATCCCGCGGAGTTTGACACATTCGACGCTCTCCTCGACGCTTACAAGCGGCAGATGGATCATTTCATCGGCATCAAAGTAGCCGGGAGCAATATTATTGAAGACCTTTACAGCAGATATATGCCGGTCCCGTTTTTGTCTCTTATCATAGAAGACTGTGTTTCAAATGCAAAGGATTACAATGCCGGGGGAGCGCGGTATAATGTGAATTATATACAGGGCGTGGGAATAGGCAACGTCGCAGATGCGCTTACAGCGGTAAAATATAATGTCTTCGATAAAAAGAAGTTTACTCTGAAAGAGCTTGTTGAAGTCACGGCAGATGACTTTGAAAACGCGGACCGTATTTATGACCTTGTCACGGAACATACTCCCAAATACGGCAATGACGATGATTACGCCGATGAGATCATGTCACGGGCATTTATGATATTTTATGACTCAGTCACCGGGCGGCCCGCAGTGAGAGGGGGCGAATACAGGATCAATATGCTGCCTACAACCTGTCATGTATATTTCGGGTCGGTTACAGGGGCCACGTGTGACGGCCGCAGAGCTTTTAAACCACTGCCCGACGGCATATCCCCTTCTAAAAACGCAGACAGGAACGGACCCACTGCAGTGCTCGTGTCAGCTTCCAAAATGGATCACCTCATTACCGGGGGGACGCTGTTAAATCAGAAATTTACTCCGGGCAATATGAAGGATGAACGGAGTATAAAAAACCTTGCCGCGCTTATTCGCGGGTATTTTCGTCTCAATGGACACCATATACAGTTTAATGTAGTGGACAGGGAGACGCTGCTTGATGCCCGTAAAAATCCACGGGACCATAAGGATCTCATTGTAAGAGTGGCGGGATACAGCGACTATTTCAACAACCTTAACAGAAATCTTCAGGATGAGATCATTGCCCGCACTGAGCAGGAGATCTGAACAGCAGAGGTGAAGGCAAATCTTATCATAAGGCTAATGGAAGAATGTCCATTGACCGGAGGGAAAGTATCCCTCCGGGAAAATAAGTCGTGTGGCCTTACTTCCACAAGGCTTTTTCTTTTAACTCTTTAAGGATGGAAGATGATATCCAGTAGAGGTCGGACAGGCCGTTTTCCGGGCTGTTATGGTTCTTCATCAAAAAATCATATGTCATTTCTTCAGAAGAAGCATCGATTCTCCTGATGCTTGAAGAGAAGATAATATGTTCTCCGTCTGGTGAGATGTTTATGGATTGGGCGGATCCTCCTAAGAAATTCATTTCGCTGCCCATATTGACAGGGATACTCCATCCCTTTTGGGGATCCTTAAATGAGACGAAAAAATCTGCACGGTTCTTGTTGTCTTTTCTTCCCGCAGCGCAGAAAAGGATATAATCGCCATCCGGGCTTACAGAGCCGTTGTACTGGGCTGTGCTTGAGTTGATGTTCTCACCCAGTGATACCGGGTCCATTTTCCGTCCTTTAATCGTGCGACACTGAGAAGAGAAGGTCCGCCTTCAGTCCCCACAGTAAGATACATGTCGCCGTTCTTCGTGAAGGAGGGGAAAAAGTACTTTTTTCCTTTTTCTGTCTTCATCTCCGCGGGACTTGCCTCAGACCATTTTCCGTCTGTCAGTTCCGAAAACCAGATATGTTCATATCCCCAGCCCATATGGTACTCATCTCCTGGAAGAGGACGGTTGGAGAGGAAATAGACACGCTTTCCGTCAGGTGTAAACTGCGGTTCAGCGTCAAAATATTTCGGGTTTCCTGAAAAAGTTGCGACCTGGGGTTTCTGCCATCGCCCGTTGATCCTCCGGGTCTCGCAGATAACTGAATATCCGGGCCACATGACAGCAAAAAGAATTCGGTCTTTACCTTTGTTCATGGCAAAGTCTCTTTCATTGAGGCCTGTGCTTAACAGGCCGGGAGCCAGTACCTGACGTGTCTCATCTGATAACCCTTTTGAAGGGTATTCGCCCTTGAATACTGTCTCGTTTCCCGGGATAAACAGCAGCGCCGCTGTAAAGCCAAGGATTAAAAGAATGATGATAATGATTGTATAATTCATTTTAAGCTCCTTTCAGTATGAAAATATTCCTGATTCCGGGATTTATCAATGAGACTTTTGTGTCAGAAAGCGGATTTTCATGTATAATAAAGACTATGGGGAAAATCAATACGCTGTTTCTTTTTTTTCAGGACCTGAGGCTTTATGATAACCGGGGGTTGGCAGCTGCCGCCAGGGAAAACCGGCGGATCTTCACCATGGTCCTTCCGTGGGAAGGTCTTACTCAAGCTCCGGTAAAGAACAGCCCTTCCATGACCTTCAGAAACAGCTCCATAAAGGAACTGGGACAAGAGATATATAAAAGAGGGGGAGTGCTTCTGCGGGCCGGCAGCGATTATTTGCACGATATAAAAGCAATGATAAAAGATAATTCCATACATGAAGTACATATGAACGGACTTTACGACCCGGGCTCCCTGGAGATGATCAGAAATATCCGTATGGCCGCTGAAAAATCCCACGCATCTTTTCATCTGTCTCATGACTATTGTCTTACCATACCCGGAAAAGTGCTGAGCGGAAAAGGGGAGCCTTATAAAGTCTTTTCCCCGTTTGCGCGAAAAGCCGGCGGTGCTTTGGAACTTGAACAAATAACATGGGGACATATGGATTTTGCAAGACCCGGGAAAATGAGCGGTGAGGATGCCGTGGGAGATAATGAAAATTATACGTTTTCTCTTCCGGGAGGGCGGCGGGAAGGAAAGAGACTCCTGGAACGGCTGATCTATATAACGGATTATAAAACGGACAGGGATTACCCTGCACGTGACGGGATCTCTTATCTGTCAGCGCATCTGAACAGGGGGACTGTCTCTGTGCGTGAGGCCTACATCCGGGCAGGAGACATGAATGGGGGAGATCTGTTTCGCAGGGAACTTCTCTGGAGAGATTTCTTCATCCATGCGGGATATAATTTCCCATGGGTCTTCAACGGTTCATTCAAAAGAGAGTATGATAACTTGTTTTGGGATGATGATCCCGACAAATTTCAGCGATGGACAGACGGCAGAACGGGATATCCCCTTGTGGACGCGGGGATGCGTCAGCTCCGGGAGACCGGTTTTATGCATAATAGAGTGCGCATGGCGGCTGCATCTTTTCTGGTGAAAGACCTTCATATAAACTGGAGGAACGGCGAGAAGTATTTTGCAGACACATTGACGGATTATGAACCTGCGGTGAATAACGGCAACTGGCAGTGGTCTGCTTCCACGGGATGTGACAGTGTGCCTTATTTCCGGATCATGAATCCCGTAACCCAGCAGAAACGTTTTGACCCTGAATTTGAATACATCATGCGATGGGTACCCGAAGTGGAGGATGAAAAAGATTACTTTCGCCCCATGGTTGACCATGGCAAGGAAAGGCTGGAGACCTTATCAAGATATAGGGAGCGGAATAAAATTATTTGAAAAGGGAGGTTTTGTGCTGAAGCTGTGCCTGGCAGGTGTCGAAGATACAAGCAGATTAAGAGATATTCTTCCGGAGGAATGGCACGTGGACCCCGGAAGGCTTATAGACCTTTACCACGGAGAACATTCGTATGTACCTGTAATGGCTATGTACAATGGAGAGACTGCTGCCTTTATGAATCTCTTTTTTTTCGGAAGAAGCTGCTGGCTGGGTAATCTCGCTGTAAAAAAGAAATTCCGACGCAAAGGGATCGGTAAAGCCATGATGGAGTTTTCCCTT
>CAZGIO010000100.1:0-627 GCA_964525975.1 uncultured bacterium | reverse complement strand
ATAGAGACGCCGGTTCAATACAGCTCTTTACAACAAGTATGGGAAGGCCGTTATATATAAAGTACGGATTCGTTACAGGCTCCAGATATGCAGTGATGGAAAAAGGAGCGGGATGTTTGCCTAAAGAAGTATCAATCCGGCCATTTGAAGACCATGATATCTCATTTATACTTAAAATGGACAAAGCTGCAAATGGAGAAGACAGGAGCTGGCTTATACGTAAAAACCTTCACGGCTGTGAAGTTGCTGTTTCTAATGGAAATGTGACAGGTTTCAGGCTTCCTGAACTGGGCTCGGGTTTTATTGCATCTGAAGATGTTGCTTCAGGGGTCGCCTTGTGCAGTTCACATGCTGATAGCGGGGCGGAATATTTTTTGCTGCCGGAAAAAAATGAGGAAGGCATCCGTGAACTGCGGAAAGCGGGGTGGAGTGTAGAAGGTGTGCGGGAACGTATGTTTTTTGGACGGGACAATGAGAGAGTTGAAAAGATGATATTCAACAGAGGGACCGGTTTTACGGGATAAAATCTAAAGATTGACTGCAGGCTTTATAAAAATAGTGACATTATATATTTTTATGTATGAAAAAATGGGGATTGGCGCTCCTTTTATTATGGATAAGTCTTAT
>CAZGIO010000099.1:0-6197 GCA_964525975.1 uncultured bacterium | reverse complement strand
AAAGCGGCACGATCCTGTTCTGTTTTAATATTTCCTGCAGATCATCGTTGTTGTTAACATACTCCCATTCACTGATCTCAGTCTGGATCTCCCTCAATTCCTTCTGTTTGTCTCTTATGTCTTCAGATGTCTTTTTCACCACCAGTATATTGGGGAAAAATAGCACTATTACCATCATCAGGATCGACTTATTCAAATATCTTCACCTTCCCGTTGATCTTCACTGTTATCAGCCCGCCCCGTTCAATATTCATCTCCTGGATCGAGACTCCGTAAATAGTCAGTCCGTATTCACGGTCGCTGATCATATTTTCAATCATCCGTTCCATATCATCCACTTTATACGTGGAGACACCTGATGATTTCATCTCAGCGGAAAAAAGCATGTCTGTTGCCAGGCGTCTGCACCGAAGGTTCTCCACGGTCATACCCCTGATCTTATGTTTGTTCAGCACTCTCAAAAAGCGCCCCACTATCACTTCATGTTTTTCTTTGTTCAGTAAAAATAGTATGTTATCCTTTTCCGTGTCTGTCAGCCTCTGATCAGCAGCTCTGGCCCTCAACTCCCTGTACCTGTCATCCATGCTTTTTTTCATCACCACAGCACGCCCGAGAGCTATGATATAAAGCAGTGTCATTACAGCCGCTATGATAAATATCACCCGGTGGGCCACATCCATCTGCCTTATAAGCACTTTTTTCTTCTTGTTTTTAACACCCTGTGGATAGAGGTTTATATCAAAATAATTCATCAGTCGAACAACCCTCCCAGCATGGCGGAAAAAGAATTGCTGTTTTTCATAAGCATATCATGCTTGTCGTCGTCGAGATTGTTTTTCACCATTCGGAAATAGTTATGCTTTTTTACGGATATTCCCAGTTCATAACCCATGTACCAGGCGATCCCTTCCATGTTGGAGACTCCTCCTGTGAGTATGACATCATCGAACACAGCTCCCCGATACCGGTTTTCATAGAAAATAAGCGCTCTTTTAACCTCATATATGATCTGATCCAATAAGGTCACGATCACCTTGAACCTTCCGGGATTTTCCTCTTCAGAGCCCCCATGGAGGATCTTAAGAGCCTCTTCATCATCCACTCCAAAAATGTCCTTGATGTTTCTTGCCATGTCATTGCCGCCCACTGGGACATCCATCTGAAAATATTCCATATCCCGGTCATATATTATAATATTACTGTTTTTTCTGCCTATATCAACAAATACCGCCGGTGAATAACCGTTATAATTATAAAGTGTGTTCATAAGTGATATCTGTTCCACGGTTATCCTTGTGGGTTCAAAACCTGCGAGCACCAGCTGCGGTATCCATTTTTCAAAATAACGCCGTTTCACACCTGTCACGATAAGAGACATCTGTTCCTGTCCGTCATCAACGATATGATAGTCCCAGACAAAGTTGTCTTCAGCTAGCTGCAGGACATCTTCATATTCATTTTCTATGATCTGCCTGAGATATTTTTTCTCCACCCTGTTCACAGTGAGGCTTTTTACAAAAGTCTCATTGAAAGGAGTCACGAAGATGATATCGCTGAAAGTCATCCCCTGGAACATCTCTGACATGAGTGCCACCGCGTCTCCGATCACCCCTGAATAAGGCTTGTTCCCGTATTCCTCCAGCACACAGCTTGAGCTGTGAAATACCAGATATCTGAGATTGTTCCTTGAAGGGAATAATATCAATTTATACAAGCTAACTCCTTTTATTATAAATTATAACTTAAAGGGATATAAATTCAAGTCATTCTGTTTAAAGACAACAGAGTAATCCTATCTTAAATATTCCAGATACCCACGGCCTTTCTCACCCGTGCCGTCAACTCGCCGGCGTACTCCTGGGCTTTTAATGCCCCCTCCCGCAGGATGTCTTCCACATAATCATCTTTTCTGGAAAGCGCTTCTCTTTTTTCCCTGAAAGGGCCGAAATATTCAAGTATTTTCCCAAGCAGTTCCAATTTGGCGTGTCCGTAACCAAAATTGCTCGACTGGTATCTGTCCTGCATCTCAGCAAGCTCCTCTTTTCCCGCAAAGTAAGTGTACAACGCATAAACATTGCACTTTTTAAAATCCATGGGTTCTTCCATGGGCGTTGAATCTGTAACGATGGACATCACCTGCTTTTTTATTTTTTTGGCCGAAGCGAATACCTCGATGGTGTTGTCATAACTTTTGCTCATCTTCCTTCCGTCTGTGCCTGGTATCACAGCCACATTTTTGTCAATGCGCGGTTCTGGCACTGTAAGGATATCTCCGAACATGTTATTAAATTTAATGGCAATATCCCGTGTTATCTCCACATGCTGCTTCTGGTCTTTCCCCACGGGAACCACATCGGCGCCATAAGCCAGTATATCAGCGGCCATGAGTACCGGATAATTAAAAAGGCCGTGATTTATATTCTTCCCCTTCGCCAGAGCGTCCTTATATGCGTGGGCGCGTTCCAGAAGCCCCATGGGAACATAGTTTGAAAGGATAAGCGTCAATTCCGGTATGGCTTTGATGCTTGACTGCAGAAAAAGAGTGGTCTTCTCGGGATCCAGCCCCAGGGCCATATAGTCCAGGAGTATGTCTCTTGTGTTTTCTCTTAACGTCTCCGGAGAAGGGTAACTGTTCAACGCATGGTAATCCGCCACAAAGATATAAGATTCATCGGCATTGTTCTGATGCTCTATAAATCCCCTGACTGCTCCGAGGTAATTGCCCACGTGCATCTTTCCCGTGGGTTTTATTCCGGACACCACCCTCACAACTTGTCTCCCTTCAACAGTTCCATCGCTATTTTATTCACCATCCTGCCGTCGGCGCCGCCTAGTCTTCCCATGGCACCTGACATGACTTTTCCCATGTCAGCTGGACCTTTCGCACCGATCTCTTTTATCACACCAAGCACTACGTCCCTTATCTCGTCTTCACCAGGCTGTTCAGGCAGATATTTTTCCAGAAACTCAAGTTCCTCACGTTCTGATCCCGCCAGATCCATACGGTTGCCCTTTTCATACATCTCGATGGAATCTTTATGCTTCTTAACGCTCTTTTTTATTACTTTAAAAACGCCTTCATCATCCAGTTCCTTCCCCGCCTCGATAGATGCGTACTTGATATCGGACAAAAGCAGCCTGATCACGGAGAGAGCAGTCTTGTCCTGAGCCTTGAGCGCTGTTTTCAACTCTTCATTCAGCGCATCAATCATCTTCATCTTTGATCCCCCCCGCCATCTTGGCATTAGTCATCACTTCCACAGCATCTCGGAACTTGTTCCAGAAACCAAAGATATCTTCTTCGAAGACCATGATCCTGGTCCGTTCAAACGTCCCGTCATCCATCTTCCTGCTCTCGTTAAGGACCAGGTACTTTTCTCCCTTTTTTGTCATCTTCACGTTGAAAAAGTATGTTCGCCTTCCCGCTCTAAGTTTTGTGGAATAAAACTCATTGCTTCCATCCATCTCTTTCTTTTTCATCTTTCCTCCTTATGGGCCTATGTATTCTCCAGCAATAATATCATTTTTTATGACTTCTCCAAACCTCACAGGCATAATAGTGCCCGGCGAATAATTACCCGGCACTTCAGTCCTTATGTATTCAGAACTATATCCGCAAGATGAACCCCCGTTTGATTCTTCTATAAGCACAGCACTCTCTCTTCCCTTCATCATTCCTGCATACTCCTTAAAATTCTCATGCATGAGGTCTTCAGCCTGCGCCGCTCTGTCAACACATGCCTCCCTGCCCGTCCTCTCCTCCATCTTCCATGCGGCTGTGCCGGGCCTCGGTGAAAATGTGAATATATGAATTCTGTGAAAACATGCTTTTCTTAATATGTCCAGAGAGTCCTGAAAATCTCCATCATCTTCACCTGGAAACCCCACGATAAGGTCTGTGGTCAACCCCGCTTGGGGCACCTCTTCACGGATAAAGCCTATCTTGTCCAGGAAAGAACCGGAAGTATAGGGCCTGTTCATGGATCTCAAAACCGTATCGCTTCCGCTTTGCAGGGGTATATGGAGATGATCCATAAACTTTTCCTCGTTTTTCATGATCCTGATCAGCTCCCCGCTTATCTCGTTCACCTCTATGGATGAGAGACGTATCCGTTCTATCCCTTTCATGGATATAAGTTTTTTTATGATCGGTATAAGATTCCTGCTCCTGCCTGTATGTATTCCCGTGAGGACGATCTCTCTGAACCCGTGGGAGGACATGGCCTCTGCTTCCTGTATTACAGTGTCATAGGGCATATCTCTTTCCCTCCCCCTTACATGGGGTATGATGCAGTATGAACAAAACTGATTGCATCCATCCTGTATCTTGAGAAAAGATCTGTTCCGTTCGGAGAAACCGTGAAACAGACCGGCCTTGTCCGCCTCGAGCATCGAAAGTATCTTTTCTATCTTATCATGATTTCCCACAACAGCCGCCTGCTGAGGGAAACCTCCCCTCTCAGCAAGACATCCTGCCACAATGACCTTCATATCAGGACGTTCCCGCATTACTTTTCTCACAAGGCGACGGTTCCGTCTTTCACTTTTATGAGTCACGACGCATCCGTTTATTATAAACAGATCCGCGTCTTCCCACTCCTCTGTCCGCTCATGCCCGTTTTTCTCAAGGAAAAACGCTATCTTCTCACTTTCATACATATTTACTTTGCAGCCGTAGTTCTTTATACAAAATCTCATTAAAAGTCTCCATATATGTGCGTGACAAGAGAAACCGCTTTTATAGCAGCAGTCTCCGTCTTCAGTGTATATTCACCAAACGACAACAGTTCCGTGTCATGCTCTCTTATGAGCTCCTCCTCGGTGTCCAAAAATCCCCCTTCGGGGCCCATGACAATGGTCACGTTCCTGTACCGTCCGCTGTCAATATCAATGGTTCCAGACCCGCCAAAAGATAACAGCAGAATCTTATCCTCGCTGTTCACCCTTGTAAACAGATTTTTTACATCCACAGGATCCTCGACCAGAGGTTTGTATACCCTCCTTGACTGCTTCATGGCAGAGACTGCTATTCTTTCTATCCGTTCACGTCTTTTCATCTGTCCCTTTGCAAACTGTGCGTTACGGGCTGTTATCAGTGGTATGAAACGCAAAGCACCCATTTCTGTGCATTTTTCAATGATAGTCTCCCATTTTCCCCGCTTAGTCAATGCGAATGCCACTGTTATCTCCACAGGATATGCATGTTTTACACTCCTTTTCACCAGATGAGCAGCGATCTCTTCTCTCCCCACGGCATCCACTCTGCAGACGGCATAAGTCCCTCTTCCGTCTGTTATATTTATCAAGCTTCCAGTCTCAGGTCTCATGACTTTTATATGCTTTGTCTCTTCACCGCTTATCACCAGGGAACCGCTCTCTGGTATAGGGGTATTATCCAAATAAAACAGCCTGTTCTCAGCCGACATTCGGCCTCCATATTCCGTTTTCTGTTATGATCTCCGTTATATTCTCATATGGAGTGATATCAAATACAGGGTTATAACAAGCCTGCTCCCTTTGAGTGATCTCGATGCCCCTTATCTTCCTTATCTCGTCCTGACTCCGCTCTTCGATCTCTATCTCACTGCCGGACCTTGTCGTGCAGTCTATGGTCGAGGTGGGAGCCGCCACATAAAAAGGTATCCCATGTTTCAACGCCGACACCGATAATGAATAAGTGCCTATTTTATTGGCCACATCTCCACAGGACGTTATCCTGTCGGCTCCGACTATGACGCAGTCCACCAGCCCCTGTGCCATGACATAAGCGGCAGCCGAATCCACGATCAGTCTGTTTTCCACTCCTGCCCGTCCCAATTCCCATGCAGTAAGTCTTGCCCCCTGAAACCAGGGCCGGGTCTCGTCCACCCAGACGAAAGGGGCTTTCCCCTCTTCCAGAGCCACATATACCGGTGAAAGCGCAGTTCCGTAAGCTGAAGTAGCCAGTGCCCCGGCATTGCAGTGTGTGAGTATCCTGCTTCCGCGGCCGATGAACTGCTGCATATGCACACCCATGGACCTGCACATGTCAGCGTCTTCCTTCATGATACACTGTGCTTCTCTCAGCATCACCGGATAGAGTCCTTCTTTTGTATCTTCCGCTTTAGCCTTCATCCTTTCCACTGCCCATTTCAGGTTAACAGCAGTGGGCCTTGTTTTTTTAAGTTCTTCAGCCGCCTGAGCCAGTATGGCCCTCT
>CAZGIO010000098.1:6024-6247 GCA_964525975.1 uncultured bacterium | reverse complement strand
CATATCCCTGATGGAGTCTCTTACCCCTCGCCAATCTCTCAGTACTATCCGCTTCTCCTCTCCAGGGAGAAGACGCTGGTCCAGGACGCTTAATCGTCCATCTATCCATTCAACGGGTTTCAGGTCCATTACGTATCCTTGCTTTCCAGCCAGCTGGCGATATCATCGTCTATCCCCGATTCTCTTCCGTGCTTTTTTACATAGGCCACAGATTCAGCATCCC
>CAZGIO010000098.1:0-6014 GCA_964525975.1 uncultured bacterium | reverse complement strand
ACCGCGAAGCTCTGCATGACGTCGTCACTGCGGCCGTTGACGACCCGGTCGACCGAGGCAGGGGCACACGGAGCGAGCGTCCACGCGGGCGTCACATCGGGGCGCAGGTACTTGAGCGCGATCGGGTCGGACACGAACGGCGTGTTCTCCAGCGTCGCCACATCGCGCGACGTGTGCAGTCCCGCAAGCCTGAAGATGATATTTCTTCCGATAATGTTATCAAAATATATATAAATATATTCTCCACCCACTTTCAGGACAGTGACCTCCACACTCCTCCTGATCTCATCAAACGTCTCGCCATCCACTGCGATCCCCACGTTCATAAGTTCCCATTTGCTGTTTATCAGGACTTTTTTTCTCAATCCGTCCCCGCCTCCTGTCGTCTGGCTGCTCATTTTCTCATGGATCTTGTATGTGGGACCATGAAATACCTTTATCTCTCCCTGGGACTGGAAAAGCGCAGATGACTTGGAACTTGACAAGCGGGATGAAAGGTTCACAGTCTCCCCTATGGACGTATAGTCTCCAAACTGCGCCATCATGACATCTCCCGTTGCAATACCTATCCCGATATCTTCAAAATCAGTTTTTTTCTGGACTTCCATGAAATGTTCATACAGCATGACAGCCGCTCTGACAGACCTTTCAGCAGACAAGTTCCCCTGCTGGAGAAACATAGCCATAAGTCCGTCACCAAGGATCTTATCGATAAAACCACCCTGATCTTCCACTATCCCAGGTGTGGGATCAAAGATCTCACCTAACTGCCTTGCAGTCTCTTCAGGCCCGAGATGCAGTGATCTTGCTGAAAAATTCCTTATATCCAGAAACAGCACAGAAGCTTTTCTCAATCTGTTGTAGACGAACCTGCTCCCGTCAAACCTGTACAGCAGGCCTTTTTCAAATTCTCCTTTTATCTCGTCCTCGCTCAACCCGGGATCCGCAAGAAAAATCTTTTTCCTTATATTCCAGAGGATCCGCTGCCTCTTAAAAGCTGTAAATATATCATAAAACAGATATAGTATCTCCTGAAGTGAGACCTTCAGTCTCTCCTGCTCGCTTTTCATGATGTTGTTCTTTGATAACCGCAGCATGATACCCTCGCTGCTCAACAGGATCTTCAGCAGTCTCAGGTTGCTTACGGGATTTTTTCTTTCAAGGACCCGTTCCACTCCCCGGCGTCTGAGCATGGTCTCAAATTTGCTGTTTTTTCCCATCTCCTCACACACTTTCAGGCAGGATCCGTATATTGTCTTAAATGCGCTGCTTGAGATGAGAAAACGGGAGTTTAAAGCCCTTCCTTTTTCCGAATCCAGAATATCCACTGGATTAGTCCCGGGATTTATATCAAATAATGCCAGCTGGTCTCTGATTATGTAACGTATCAACTCCATGCTGTTGTCCCGGTAATTCTTCTTATGGATAAAGGGATACTGCCGTTTAAATGTCCTGAAGGAACTCTCAAGCACGCCTTCATGGAGATCATATACAGGCCCGTTCACCTTATATTTGTCATCGCTTTCTCCAAAATGTTTATTCACCAGAGCTGAAAAATTATGACTCAGGGCAATAAAAAACAGATTAAGATACGAACCTTTTTCATCATTACGCATGATCCGTATCAGTATCTCAGACAACTCTTTTTTGTAGTTATACTCAATATGTGGAGAGATATCCCCGTCATTCCTCTTGACCCATTTAAAACCCTGGTTGAGCCGGAACTCCTCATCAGAGGCGATCCTTTTCAGGTGGATGACGTACTGCTCCATGGCATAAGTGAAAGAGCTGCTGAACAAGACGGGATAATTTTCTATGCCCATCCTGTTTACAGGGTCCGGCAACAGCGGCGCAGGCCTTCTGAAAATATAGTCTGACTCTTCAGGATGCATCATGGATGACTTATTGAATGAAAAAATATCTTTCATGCTATCCCTTTCCCAGAGGATATCGTTCCATTACCTCATACAGAGCTCCCCCGGGGGTCAATGTGCTCTTCATGAGGACAAAACTGTCAATATGGACATCCATCACATCTGTCTCACCCTGCTCAAGACCTTCCAGTTCACTCTTCATAATTCTCCCCCGGGGTCGTCCCAGGGTCACGTGTGGAGAAAACAATTTTTCCCGGCCTTCACCACTGATCAGTCTGCCGCGCACTGACCTTGCCAGGTCCTCCAGGCTTGAACAATCTCTCATATCATACTTGATGACATTCACCACACCTCTGCGGTGAAAAACAGTGGGTCTGAGCTCTACTGAAAAATCCACGGTCTCACTGCGCAGTCCCTTCAACATCCCCGATATTTTACCTGGTTCTTCTTCCCCCAGGAAACTTAATGTCACATGAAGGTTTTCTTTATCCACCCATTTCACCCCTTGTATATCACGCCGCATCTTCTCCGTTGAACCGTATAAAATATTCTTTTCATCTTCACTGAACAAAACAGCCACAAACAATCTCATCTTTTTTTCAACCCCTTGAGAAAACGGTAATTCATATATGAAAGGGCGGACATGGCGATGGAAAGTGCGAACACCCCTGTCACGATGACCTTGATAGTCTCATAAGCACTGAAATGGAGCAGATCTGATATTTTCTTCAGAGATACCAGCAACATGCCCAGTGCAAGGTCAAATACCAGCGACATCCTGCATATAGTCCTGACGATGGACTCATAAATATTATCTGCTTTCTCAATGGACACAAAACGGAATATGATCCACGCTGAAACAGCAAGGTATATTGATAAAATCAAATAAAAAAGCAGTTGGACACTCATGTGAACAAGTATACCAGTATAGAGTTTATTATTCAATTCTTAACTTTTATGATATCAGTCCCTATACTGGATTCCATCAGAGTCACAGCTTTTTCATAAGGTCTGAAGAAACGAGTCCCTCTCCATCTCAGCAACGACGTCAACGTCAACGTAAAGACGGATATAACCAGTCCGGCTGCTGTTGTTGTGAGAGCCTCGGATATCCCCCCTGTAAGAAGTGACTGACCTGCGGCACTATATTCCCCCAGCGCCTGGAATGATTTGATGATGCCGGTGATCGTGCCGAGAATACCCACCAGTGGAGCAACTGTCACGATATAATCCAGTATCCTGAAACGGGAAAAATATCCGTCCCACTCATCCTGAGTGGATATCTTGATATTCTCAACAGCAACGGGGTCACTCATATCGTCGTTTTCTCCGCATATGCCTTTAAAAAAACCGCTCCCTGCTGCGCCTGTGATCTTTTCGCCGTTTCTCAACGCCCTGGATAGTCTTTCAAGGTCAGGAGGTCTGTTCACACAGGTCATATAGATAAGCCAGACAGTCCTGTCCACTATCACTGCCACAGATATCATGGATAAAAGCAGCAGAGGATATCCCCATATTCCGCTGCTGCTCAAAAATTGATATATATTCACTTGACCGGAGCTCCTTCAATACCCGATATATGCTTATCAAGGGTCATCAATGTAAGTCCGTTTTCATTGGAGGCTGCGAGCAGCATACCGCATGACTCGATACCGCGCAGTTTCCTGGGTTTCAAGTTCGAGACCACTGCAACATATTTCCCCAGCAGTTCCTCCCTGGTGTAATACATCTTGATGCCGGCTGCTATGGTCCGTTCTGTGCCGCCCATGGAGACAGTAAGTTTATACAACCTGTCCGCCTTGGGAATATCCTCAACATCCACGATCCTGGCGACTTTCAGCCTGACCTTCTCAAAATCTGAAAATTCTATGACATTGTCAGCATCGGCAGCCTTTTCCATGACAACCGGCTTCTCTTCCTTGTTCGGCTCCGGTTTATCTTCCTTTCGGGGAAAAATGATCTTTCCCTTCTTAACAACGGTCCCCGGTTCTGTCCCACCCCATTTCATGGACTTGAATCCGTTTTCCATGACAATACTGTATTCCATCCCCAGCTGGTCCAGGATCTTTTCCGCTGTATCCTGCATATAGGGGTTTATGGCCACAGCGATAATTCGAATGGATTCAGCCAGATTATAGAGGACAGATGACAATTTTTTCTCAGGGTCTTCTTTCCCGAGTTTCCACGGTTCAGACTCATCTATGTATTTATTCGTCCTTCTGATGAACTTCCAGATGGTCTCAAGGGCTTCTGTAAAATCGAAACGGTCTATATGCCCGTCGACTTCACTCTGCAGCTGCCCAGCCATGCGGATCAGTTCTTCGTCATACTCACAACCTTCGTTTTCAGGCCCCGGTATGGTCCCCTGCCGATATTTTATGATCATCTGTACAGTCCTGGACACAAGGTTTCCAAGATCGTTGGCCAGATCATAGTTATACCTTTTTTTCAGGTTGACTGTTGAAAAATCCCCGTCTTTGCCAAATTTAATATCTCTCAGCATATAATATTTCAGGGCATCCACGGAATATTCCTCCACTATTTCCAGCGGGTCTATTGCATTTCCCTTTGACTTGGAGATCTTTTCACCGTTCACAGTAAGCCATCCGTGGGCAAATACTTTTTTAGGGGGTTCAATACCCGCCGCCATGAGCATAGCCGGCCAGATGATGGAATGAAACCAGTTGATCTCCTTGCCAATAAAATGCACGTCCGCGGGCCAGAACTTGTCCATGAGCCCGTTGTCATCCTTGCCGTATCCCAGGGCTGTGATATAGTTCAGCAGAGCGTCAAACCAGACATAGATCACATGGTTGCTGTCTCCGGGCATGGGTATGCCCCAGGGAAACGAGCTCCTTGACACACTCAGATCCTCAAGTTTGTGGTTTTTAAGCCTGTTGAGCATCTCATTGCGTCTGAATGCAGGTTCCACAAACGTCTGGTCATCCTCGTACAGCTTTATGAGGCTGTCCTGATATTTTGAAAGCCTGAAAAAATAATTTTCTTCCTTTATCCATTTGACTTCACGCCCGCATTCAGGACATACATTGCCCTCATCCAGCTCTTTTTCCGTAAAATATCTCTCGTCATGTATACAGTAACATCCCTGGTAATATCCCTTGTATATGTCGCCTTTATCCATAAGGCGCTTAAAGAACATCTGAACAGACTTCTCGTGGTCCTTGTGAGTAGTCCTGATAAAATAATCATAGGAGATATCAAGTTTTTTCCATATTTTGACAAACGTCTCAGAGATCTCATCCACAAATTCCTGTACGTCTCTGCCTTTTTCCCTGGCTGTCTCATAGATCTTCTGCCCGTGTTCGTCAGTTCCCGTGAGGAAATATACATCATATCCCGCCATGCGCTTATAACGTGCCAGGCAGTCTGCCACGATGGTGGTATAGGCAGAGCCCACATGTGGGATGCTGTTCACATAGTATAGTGGCGTTGTTATATAATAATGTTTGTCTTTCATTTTTTATCCTCCGCGTTTTTTCTTTCTTTCGGATTTCTTTTTCTTTTTGTCCCCAGAGCCGTAAGCTCATCAAGGTCCCAGAAGTGTTCCCCTCCGCCGTCATGATGCACGGCCACCTGCCTTGAGAATATGTTGATGCTTTTCACATATCCTTTTCCATCGGGAGTATCCACCCGGGACTCCAGGTCCGGAAACTCCCTGGCAAGTTCTTTATAGGTCTCTTCCTCGTATCTCAGACAGCACATAAGCCTGCCGCAGACGCCGGACATCTTATTGGGGTTAAGCGACAGATATTGTGCTTTTGACATCTTGATTGAAATGCTGTCAAATTCCCTTAACCAGGTGGAACAACACAACTGTCTTCCGCAGATCCCCACACCTCCCATTTTCTTTGCCATATCCCTCACGCCTATCTGTCTCAACTCGATGCGAGTCCTGAATATCTTGGCGAGGTCCTTTACAAGAGCCCTGAAGTCGACCCTTCCTTCTGCTGAAAAGAAAAACATGAGGTAACTTTTGTTGAAAGCGTACTGGGCCTCGATAAGTTTCATGGGAAGCCCGTGCTCCTCTACTTTTTCACCGCATATTCGCAGGGCTTATTTTTCCTCTTTTTTCAGCTGCTGAAAGACTGCCTCGTCTCCCGCGGTCATATTTCTCAGGAC
>CAZGIO010000097.1:0-6290 GCA_964525975.1 uncultured bacterium | reverse complement strand
GACCAGAGGAAATGAAAAATTACCGAAGATCAGTATGACATAATAGGATACATAGGCCCCGAACAGGCCCAGAAAATTTACAATGCCTGCACCTGTAGCCGAGGCGGGAGGGTCTGAAGCTGAAAAAGTCATCAATGATATAAATATCAGTACAGAAATTATTACCAGTATCATCCCGCCCGGGGTATACTCTTTTTCTTTGTTTTTTCTTGTTTTTCTTTTTTTAACCATGTATTTAAATATAAAATATCAGGGTAAGAAAAGCAAGTATAAAGAGATAATAACTGAAATATTTGAGTTTCCCCCTGGATGTGACTGCAACCAGGACCTTTATGGATATATAACCCACGATAAAAGCTGTCACTGCTCCCGTTATGATCCAAAGCCATGGGGTGTTTCCCGTGGTCATCTCAGATGCTGAAACCAGTGCTCCCCCTGCTATAACAGGTATTGATATTAGAAAAACATACCTTAGAGCGTCTTTTCTTGCCATGCCCAGCAAAATCGCAGCTGCCAGGGTAGCTCCCGATCTGGAGATGCCAGGCAGCACTGCTATGGACTGTACCAGTCCTATGACAGCGGCATGTGTCCATGTCACGCCTCTGTTCCCCTCCCTGGAGAAATCAGACACAAAAAGCACTGCGGCTGTAATGACCCACATGACGGCTGTCATGATCACATCTTCATAATGAGCCTCGATGGGATCCCTGACTATGAACACCACCAGCGCTGTTACCGCAGTGGTCAACATGATCTTACCTGTATAAAGGAGTTCATCTGCTTTCAGTGAGAAAACTCCTTTAATAAGCTTCCATATATCTTTCCAATAATATATGATCACTGAAAAAAGCGTCCCCAGGTGCAGCATGGCACCTAAAAACAACAGGTTTTCCCTTATTCCAAGGATATGCCCTGCAAGCACCATGTGTCCAGAGGAAGACACAGGAAGAAATTCTGTCAACCCCTGTATCATGAGCTTCAAAAATTCACTCATCGCTGTGCTCCGGGAAAGGTGATACTACGACAGGGGTCTTTGACCTTCTCTTTTTCAAGAACCTCCGTATGCGCCTGTCCACAGAACGGGCGACTTCCCTTCTGTCATTCCTCTCTTCTTCCGACATGGAATAAAGTATATCCTGGAGCCTTTCCTTGACGTCACCTGTTATCTCAGGGCTGATCTCGATACCCACTGATGATATCTCAGGTCCGTATATGATATCCCCGCTTTTCTCATGATAATCATATATGATCAGTAACGCGCCCTCCTGTCCTATCACTTTTCTCTGCCTCATGGTATGTTCACCGATATTTCCGAGGTCTGCATCCTCGATGAACTTCTTGCCGTATTCGACTTTTTCCGAACCCAGATATGCCTCTTTCCCGTCGTATATAACAGGAGTGCCGTTTTCCGCGAGAAGGACAGATTCCTTTTTATACCCCATGGAGACAAGGAGTTTGCGCAGCGAAGCCATGTTCCTGTATTCCCCGTGATAGGGGATGACATATTTAGGCGCCACCATGGTCACTATCATCTTGATATCATCACGGGCGGCATGTCCGGACACATGGATCTCAGAGACGTTCTCATATTCCACGTCTGCGCCGCACTTGAAAAGATTATTGATCATCCTGTTAATATGTATCTCATTGCCCGGTATTTTTTTCGCGGAGATAAGTATCTTATCCCCTTCCTTGATCTTTATCTTCCCATGTATGTTAAGTGCAAGTCTCTGAAGTACTGAGAATGTCTCTCCCTGGCTTCCTGTCACCAGTATCATCAACTCACTGTCTTCATACATCTTCATCTGTGCAATATCTATTATCTCGATACCTCTGAGATCAATATATCCAAGCTTTGATGCTATCTCTATATTGTTCTTCAGGCTTCGTCCCTCGACTATTACTTTTCGTCCTGTCTTTTTCGCTATTTCCAGCACCTGTATGATCCTGCTAATATTCGAGGCGAACGTCGCTACAAATATCCGGCCTTCCAAACCATCTGTGAGCTTCTCCATCTCCCTGCCCACATCACGTTCGGATCCTGTCATCCCCTCTTTCTCCACATTTGTGGAGTCAATAAGCAGAAGATCAACTCCTTTTTCTCCTATCCTGGAGATGGTCTTCAGGTCTATCACATCCTCATTTACCGGTGTATAGTCTATCTTGAAGTCTCCGGAGAAAAATACATTCTTTTTCCCCGCCCTGATATGCAGTGCCGAAGCATCCGGGATGCTGTGGTTAACATGTATCATCCTTACTGTGAAATCACCCAGTGATATCTTATCATTATAATCCTCGACAAGTCTCAGATCTGAATCAGGTATGTTTTTTTCCTTGAATTTTCGCTTGATCAGCTCTTTTGTAAGTCTTTTCACGTAAATGGGTATGCCTTTAAACTCATCGGCAATATACGGCAATGCTCCGATATGGTCTTCATGGCCATGTGTTATTACAAAACCCTTTAATTTCTTTTTCCGTTTTTTGATATATTCAATATCGGGAATAATATAATCGATGCCTGGAAAGTAAGATGAGGGAAACAGTATACCCGCATCAACCACAAACATTGAGTCACCGTATTCAAATACAGTCATGTTCTTACCGATCTCTCCAAATCCCCCCAGGGGGACGATCTTCAATTGTTTTTTCATTTTAATCCTTTAAAATATCTAATGGTCTTATTCATATAAGACACCCCTGAAATACCAAGCGCCGCAAACAGCGGCACCATAAAAATCAACTTCAACTCCTGCGGAAGCAGTATAAACGACAATATAAAGACTATTGCCAGAAATGTGCTTATCTTGCCCCAAATATTCGGCTTCGGCACATCACCATACCGTTTCAATATATATATTGAAACGGCGGCGATGACAATGTCCCGTATAAAAAAGAGGACAACGATGATCTTAGGAAACCCGTATTTTATTAAAAAGAGCATGATAAAATCAAATGTTATCTTATCGGCAAAAGGATCCAGAAGCTTCCCTGTCTTTGTCACCGAATCGTATTTTCTTGCTATGAAACCGTCCAGAAAATCGCTGATGCCCTGTATCAGTAGCAGCGCAAAGATCAAACCCAGATTCTCATATAATCCTTTGTTTATCAAATACAGTACCGGAGGAAGCAGCGCTATCCTGCTTAATGTTATGATATTTGGCAGAGTGAAAAACCTTTCCCTCTTCAATGCAGCCTCACAGTAAGGTAAACAGCCATCCGTCCCCTGCTGTCCATGGTATTTGACAGAGATATGTTCCTGTTTTTAAACGAAATATAGGCATCCACTGCGGAAACGATGTGATTGGCAATGAGAGCTCCCCAAAGTATGTTTTTTCGCTTAAAGTACATATTAGCCGTCTGCCTCATATCGTAATAGAGGTCCTGCTGAGCTGGATCGTCCCAGAACATCTGGAGTTCAGGAAGTTTTCCTATGAGCTCATAATATTCCCCAGTCTTGGTATAGGGCAGGCTTGTCTTGGCATAGACACGTTCCCTTAGTATTTCCCACATCTCCACATAACTCTTTCTGTCAGGATCATCTCCGCTGTAATAAAAGTGCTGATCCGCAAAGGAGATATACCTTTCCTCTGCCAGACTGTTTTCCCCTGTATAAAACAAAGCTCCTGATAATAATATCACTTCTGAAAAGAGGTATATATCCCCCCGAACTCTTTCACCGCCTGCTCTCTGTCCCATCCCGGGCACTGCAAGTGAATAAAGAAATGCCTTTGCAGCATTCATCTCACACTGCAAAGGCATCGTCACTGATAAAAAAAGAAACAGTATGGCAGCGGTTCTTTTTATCAAAACATCACACCAAGAGAAAACACATTAATGCTGTCAGCACTTATCTGGTTCAATGAATCTCTTGAATAATCCAGTGAAAAATTGGCATATTTGAATCCGACGCCCCAGTTAAATCCATCATTTTCATAATAATTATCCTTAAAATAGCCGGAACGCAGATATATCATCTCCTGGTACTCGATCTCACATCCTGTGTGGACTGTATACTTTTCACTGGGTTTATCCACTGTGTCAAAATCAGCCCCCGCAGATATCAGGATGGAACCGTTAAGTCTTTCAAGGTCGAGTCTGCCGGAAACCCCTGTCCTCAGATAACGGGGCAGGTCATCTGACTGTTCGCTGTCCTGATATGTGATGGCAGGGCCAATGTTCTGGAGTGATATACCGCCTCTCAACAACAGGGATGTGTCGCTGTTCATCTCCAAAGACTTTCTGTAAAGCATGGAAACATCGAAAGCCACGCTGTTTCCCGTATAATCATCGTAAAGATGGCTGTTTATGAACTTCACGTTCACGCCTACGCCCATCCCCTTAAAAAGTCTTGTTGAATAAGAGATCCCGGCTGCGATCTCGTAAGCGGAAAACTCGCCAAGGACCTGCCCGGTCTGGGAAGTCTCTGTAAACTTTCCGTATCCCACGTAGAGGACATTGAAACCCAATACACCGTAAAGGCTTTTTACCGGCAGAAACAGAGCCGCAGCCTCTTCCTTCTGGCTATCCGCCCCATCTCCGGGGTCAAAGGAGACGTATGTTATGAATCCTATGTTATTCTCAAAAAATGCCGCGCCTGAGACGTTGTAAAACGCAGTTTCCGGACTATCGGCAACTCCTGTAAAACTACGTCCCATACCTATTGATCTGCTGCCTGTTCCTCCGGTGAGAAACGGCACACCTGTTGCTCCAAATGCCAATGCAGCAAATAACAGAGCAGTCAGCAACAATGAAACCGTTCTTTTCATGCCTCCTCCTTTTATAACCTTAATACGTCAGAAAACCTGACTGTTGCTATTCAAGGTACTTTGTGGGGTCAATGGGTGAAAAATACCTTGTTATTGATGACCCGATATTTATCCTGTAAATGATCTCAGCTGCAAGGTGGGCAGAGTTCACTACAGAAAGATTTGGCAGCACCTTATAAAATTCTTCGGGAATATATATCGTATCGGCGCATATAATATTGTCAAGATATCCGCTTTCCGTAAGTTCGCTGAGCCTGTCCATGGCAGGACCGGAAAAGATGGGATGCACCACGGCTATGTTTACTTTCTCAACACCTCGTGCCTTCAGCTCCTTTATCAGAGCATAGACAGAACCGCCTGTGTCTATCATATCATCAACAATCCAAATTATCTTTCCGTTCAACGGTGAATCACTTAGTATATCTATCTTTTCCACTGTGTTTACTTTTGTATGGCTGCGCCTTTTATTTGCGATGATAAGATCCGCATTGAATGTCTCGGAAAACTTACGTGCCATCTTTTCTCCGCCGGCGTCCACTGAGCAGAAAGCCCACTTTTCAGATACAACATTATCGAAATAGTGTTTTGTCTTCACATGTTGCTTCAGGATCGCGCGTTTAAGGAGTGATACAGCGGGCATATCATCAATGTAGGCCTTTGTGGGATCAAGAGCTGTCTTTGATTTGTCTGAATGGAGCTGGAATGTTATATAATGGTCCATTCCCAAAGTCACCATGGTCTTGAAATGTATCCATAAGCCCACAGAAGTCCTTCGTGTGGCTCTGTCGCTCCTTGAACAGGATGTATAGGGCTCGAATACAGTGAGACTTCTTGCCTGTGCTCTTTTCAAAGAGTCCAGAGCATGATACAGTTCTATCTGGTTGTCCCCCACACTGAGGTCGTCCTTGTTTCTCCTGGCGGAATTATGGAAGATATAGACGTCTTTTTTCCTTACTGAATCCTCGATATCCACTTCTATCTCACCATCGGAAAATGTCTTGACATCCAGTTCCCCTTTGAGGTCTTTATAATTTTTTGTGTATTCGTTCAGCTGTCTCAACTCACCTGTCACCAGGTCCGCATAATCACGTGAGCTTCTTGTGCTGAAGATCTGTATCTTCCCCCTGTCTCGCATAAAAAGTTTCCGTCCTTTCCTATAACCGTTTTAACTCCGGAATAAGGTCCGAAGCTGTTACGACACTGTTTCCAGATGCAATTATTGCACGTGCTGATTCATTTTGCAAGAAAACTCCTGTACAGGCAGCTTTAAATACATCATTTTTGTTTACCGACGCCACGGCACCTATGACACCTGCCAGGACATCTCCTGTCCCCAGAGTGGCCAGACCTCTGCACGGGTCTTTTAATATACCGTACATGCCCTCTGGAGAAAATACCGCGGTGGATCCCCCCTTCAACACCAGGGTGATGCCATGTTCACGAGTATATTCACAACCTGCTTTTACCATATCCCTCAGTATCTCTTCAGCTTCACAGCCTGTCATCGCTGCAAACTCCCCGATA
>CAZGIO010000096.1:0-6302 GCA_964525975.1 uncultured bacterium | reverse complement strand
ACGGGGTCGTCATGGTCATTGACGCCGTTGACGGCGTGAAGCCGCTGACCCGCAAGGGACACAAAACGCCCTGTACTCTTCTCAAATACATAGATACTGAAATCCGTGTTTTCCAGCTCATTATTCTGGCTGATTGCAAACCCTCTGGCTGTGTACAGATATTTATCATCTGTCATCATGGATACGATCATAAAATCACCGGTAAGACTGTTTCCGTAAGGGACCGCCCATTTTAACGGCCTGTATTTTTTCTTCATTTTTTTCCCTATTTTCATATCCACTTCCAAATCTTTGCCAAGACGTTCTATCCTGTAGGGATAACCGGCGTAAGCCAGGTAAAATCTGCCTTCCTCTTTATCATACTTTATCATGACAAGTTCAGTCTTTTCGCCTGCTTCCATGGGATAGGGGCCCTCTTCATAAGGTATTTTCCTGACGGTCTCACCTGATGCTATATCCATTACTGTGATCTTATCCCTTACAAGCCCTGTATAGTAAAGATTTCCGTCAGCTATCTCAAAGCTTATGGGCATATCCATCCCTTCTTTCATCTGAAACTCGTCCAGGTATTCACCCTCTTCTGAAAAGAGCGTTATCCTTCTCATGAGCATGTCGGCAAAGAGGACCTTATCGTCATAGAATTTAACACCCAGACTATGCATGATCTCTCCCGGGCCTTTTCCCCTGGGAATGATTATGGACTTCAGCATGGTCCCGTCATAATCTGCAAACTGGACTTCAAACCTCTCTTCCCATTCACGCAGGAAGTATATGGCACCATCTTGCACTCCTGCGCAAAGCATGGCGTTTGAACTCGTCATGTTCAACGTCTCCCAGCTGTATTTCATCTCCGCTTCTATAACCGCGATATCTGGTCTGATCTCATTTTCTATGATGTCTTTTTTACCGCAGGACGCAAAACAGAGCGCACATAACATCAATGTAATATAACCGTTTCTTATCATTTTTCCTCCTTAAATATCTTCTCATAGGAATCCATGATCTCTTTAAACCTGAAACACCCTGTCAGGTGGTCGTTTACAATACCCGTGGCCTGGAGATGGGAATAGATTATAACAGGACCAATAAACTTGAAACCCCGTTTTTTCATATCTTGAGAAATTGCCCTGGACAATCCTGTCTCCGCGGGGATATCCTCTTCCCTGGAATAACCTCCCACCACGGGTTTAAAGCCTGTAAACGACCAGAGATAACGGGCAAAAGTCCCGAACTCCCCGGCAGTCTCCAGAAATCTCACCGCATTGTTTACAGACGCTTCGATCTTCAGCCTGTTTCGTATGATCCTCTCGTCCGCCAGGAGGCGTTTCTTCTCTTTTTCGCCATATTGTGCCACTGCGGCTGCGTTAAAGCCCTCATAGGCCTTTTTGTAGCCCTCACGCCGTTTTAAGATGGTCATCCAGCTTAAACCCGCCTGTGCTGACTCAAGTACAAGAAACTCAAAGTGGATCTTATCGTCAAATTGAGGCACACCCCATTCCCTGTCATGGTATTCCATATATAACGGACCGTTTCCCTGGGCCCAGGGACATCTTTTTCTCATAAAATCCCCTTTCTAAAAATGACATATACCCATATCTTTTTGTTTCATTCTATGCTATTATGACAATGTTGCAATAATTTAAGCAAATGGAGTGTTATATGGAAAAATCAGCAAAAGAACTGGCTCTGGAAAAAAAGATAAAAGGCATGCTCAAAGGAAAAGCAAGGCAGGCGGCTGAGAGTATTTTTTCCGACCCAGAAGTCTGCGCCATGCAGGACTATGCCAACACCGTATCCATCAAGCGCATGGGCTTTAATGACCACGGCCCTGTCCACATGAAGATCACAACGATCAATGCCATCAACATGTTCAATTGTCTCAAACAGGCGGGGATCATGTTCAATCTTGAAAAAGAGATAGACGCTACAGAGGAGGACAGTCTTACAGCAGTGGTCATGGCCGCTCTTCTCCATGATATCGGCATGTCCGTTAGCAGGACTAACCATGAGATCCACGGGGCGTATTTCGCCTACCCCATCCTTTCACGGATACTTAAAGAGATATATGGCGATGATCTGAGGCAGTTTGCTGTTAGATCTACTGCCATTGAGGGGATCTCAGGACATATGGCCACTCAGAAGATCACGTCTCTCGAAGCCGGGATCATCATGGTGGCAGACGGTTGTGATATGGAAAACGGCAGAGCGCGGATCACCTCAAGGATTGCCAAAGAAGCAAAGATCGGCGACATACACCGTTATTCGGCATCTGCCATAAACAAGGTCAGGATAACCGCCGGAGAGGAAAAACCTATAAAAATATTCATCGAGATGGAATCCAACACCGGATATTTTCAGGTTGAAGAGGTCCTGTTTCCCAAGATCAATATCAGCCCCATAAAACAATTTATTGAACTTCACGCACGAAAGACCGGAGAACCTGTCCAGCGTTATCTATGAGAGAAGGGCTATCAACCTGCAGAAGGCCTTGGCCACAGCCTTTTTCACCACTCTTTCACGGTTGCCCGTGAAGACATCATGGGCGCAGTAAGTCATTTCCTGAATGGCAAACGCGGTATATACAGTCCCCGCCGGTTTTCCCGTGACTCCTCCCGAAGGTCCTGCGATCCCTGTGAACGCCAGGGCACAGTCTGTCTCAAATTTATTAAGACACCCTTCTGCCATGGCCTTTGCGGTCTCTTCTGACACAGCCCCGTTCTCCATGATCAGCTGCTCCGGCACATCCAGTATCGCGGTCTTTGACCTGTTTGAATAGACAGTGGCTCCTCCGTTAAATAATTCAGAAGCTCCGGGATACTTCACCAGGCTCCATGCTCCATATCCCCCGGTAAGAGATTCTGCTATGGATATGGTCAGCCCTTTTTGTTTTAATAGCCTGAAAAGGCATTCTGCTGGAGTGCATCCCCTGACAGCGAGCTCATCATACTTGTCTTTCAGATACGATGCCACTGCATCTGCCTTTTTCCTCGATCCGGGGTCACCACCGCAGCGCATCTCTACTGAGATCCACCCCTCTTCGCTGAAATATATGCCCAGATCCAGCCCCTCTGTATCAATATTTTTCATATCATCGGCTATCCTGCTTTCCGGCACGTCACAAATATAGACAGTCTCAAGAAAGTTGTTCAACTGTTTACCTGTCATCTCCTGAAGCATAGGCAGACATTCTTTTCTGAACATGGGAAGATTTTCCCCTGGAGGCCCTGGAAGCAATATTATGTTCTGATCTCCATCTCTTATGATCACGCCAGGCGCTGTACCGTTGTCATTATGTATAAACCTCCCCTTTTCAGGGAGTATCGCCTGTTTTTTATTGCTCGCCGAGACATCCACACCGCATGATATGAGCCGTGCTTTGATATAATCCCACATATGGGGATCCACGACTCCCCTTAAACTGTAATAATCCATTACAGCTTTCAAAGTGACATCGTCGCCAGTGGGTCCCAGGCCTCCTGTAACTATCACCAGTTCATAATCCGCCACCATGTCCAAAGCGTCGGAAACCGCTTTTTCAGAATCACCTATCCTGATGACGGCATCTGGTGTTATCATGATCTTTTTTAATTCAGCTGTGAGATTCACAGAGTTAATCTCACGCACCTGGTTTCTCAGAAGCTCATCACCTACTGCGATGATAGCTGCTTTATTAATTTTTGTTTTCATCTGGATATCATATACCTGTCCAAAAAATAATCAATATTCATATTAGGTCCACACTATATGACATCTTAAAAAAATATCTGCTTTCATCTGTGCGTATGTCAGGCACGGCGGACTGAATTTCTTCCCTGTTGTCCTGCATACCGGCATAGAAAGATACTTTGGCATTGGGATTGTATACAAAAAGCGGGTATATCCGGTTCCTGGACATCTTTTCCTCATCCCCGTGATAATCCACTGTCATCCTCTGAAGATCCACCCGTGTCCAGAAAAGCTTGTTTAACTGCAGTTTGACCCGCGTCCCGTAAGTATGTGCAAGGAACCTGTTTTTCATATCAACGGATTCATATGTCATGAAGACATGCATGACCTGCAGCGGCCTCAATTCCACCTGAAACTCCACATTGTCGATATACTCCCCTGAGGGTTCCGAGACGTCATACCATATCCCCCTGGCTCTTGTATATCTCACAAAACCCCCGACTTCCCTCAGTGTATTGGACTGTACTCTCACTGTGTATGAGGAGACATCAAAATCTGTGCCCATAAACGACTCTTTCCCTCTCTCCATGCCGATCCAGAGACCGAGATTGTATTTAAAACCCATGGATATGTAAGGATTGATGCCTGCTTCAAGGCGGTTTTTGTGTTCCCAGTCATATTTCACATGCCCACTCATGGAAAAATCAGCAAACCTGAAGAACATAGTGTCACTGTAGGACATGATCAGCATCCTGTTGATGCTCGCATATCTTCGTATCCCTTTCTCATTGATAAATCCCATGTCTGCCCTGAAATCATCGGCGACGCCTTCTGCTGTTATCTCAAAATGCCACCTGGCATCATCATAAGCGGAGACTGAATAATACGCCGTTCCCGATTCTTCTGTATTATCAAGACCTGTCTTCGACCAGGCGACCTGATTATGAAGATGTAATCCGTTTTCAAAATACAGATTACTGTCCATGCTCAGGACATTGTTCCATAACCCCCCGTATTCTCTTGAAGCTGCGGCCAGCCGCAGATCGGAGTTTCCATCGATCCGGTATTTGTAAGAAAAAAACCCCCAGAGCACATCATCTGTCCCGTCGTATCCAAACCTGGTCCCCGGGATCTCCTCATCTCTTGAGGCCAGGGCGAAAAAACCTGTTTTTCCTTTATTGTAAGATACTTTGCATCCCCATATGGGATTTACGATGTTACGCGTATGATATATATTGATGTTAGCATTAAAAGGGTTTGTCTCCTCTATAAAAAACGGCCTTTTTTCTTCAAAATAGAGGGGGTATCTGTTATTGACATCGATCTGATATCCGTCGGCTTCTATGGTGCTGTAGTCAGGATTCAATGTCCCTGTGAATGTTATGCTTGTCCCGGGCTCATAAAACAGGTTCAGCTCACCATTGAAATTTTTATCCCTTTCCGTTCCGCTCCCGTCTTCATGTACTTCAGAACTTGCGATCACAGAAGGCACGATCTTCAGGTTCGTAGCAGAGGAGAGCTCCCCAAACACGATCTCACTGTAATTATTGAAATAGTTTGAGTCGCCCCTGTCCAGTTTTCCCGTGCTTATCTCCTCGTCTTTTTCAACAAGATATCTTCTTATGAGTATGCTCCATCTTGAACCTGGTCCGCTGGCATATTTAATACTTCTTAAAGGTATCGCAAACTCTATGGTGTAGCCGTTCTCTGTCACGCTTCCTTCTGACAAAAAATATATATCTGAAGAAGAGTCATGGCGATGGTAGCCGGTGACTATGCCGTCAGCCTGCTCCCCGTAACCGTTAGCCGCAAAAAAATATGCTTTGTCTTTCGTGTTGAACGTATCGAGATATATCATCACCCTGTCTGTTTCTATGGAGTCACGGCTGCAATGATGGAGTCTCATATCTTCAACGGACTCGTAGTCACAGACCGCTGCGATATAAAGATTTTCCGTATCATGCCCTATCATGATGAGCGTATTCTCCGATGGTTCCGTATTATCTCCCGGCGATGTCTGATAATAATTTTCCATTTTCAACGACTCAGACCACTCCTCTGTCCCGACTTCACCATCCACCAGGGGAGCGTTTTTCATTATCGGTATATCGTAAGCCATAAGCCTTCCCGCTGTAAGTAACAGAAGGATCAAAATCACTGTTTTTCTCATGGTTTCTCCTTTTATATTTTTGACAATCCTCCCGTTTGATATGTTTCAGGAGATAGATAAATTATTTGCATGTCCCCTGCTGTTTTGCTATCATCCCATATGGCTGATTTTTATCTTTCATCTTTCTTCCAAAAAAAACGTTACCCGCTCTCTCTTCTTGCGGAACAGGGCGAATATAACGAACCTCTTATTGTGGGCGGCCCTTATTCAGGACATATGCTCCCCCGGGGATCCAATACCTGGTCCCGCTTTGCGGGTCATCTTCCATCTTTTATCGACCCTGACAAGACTCTGGGCGAAGGTGACACTCCTCTCTTTAAAGCCCCATTATCCTTACAGGAGTACACATCTCTTCCCTCTCTTTTTCTGAAAGACGAGACGAGGAACCCAACGGGCAGTTTTAAGGACAGAGGCACTAAAGTCCTTCTTGACCTTGCCGCTCACCTGGGCGAGAAGATCGCGGTCA
>CAZGIO010000095.1:4396-6305 GCA_964525975.1 uncultured bacterium | reverse complement strand
CTTTTACAGCTTTGCCTAAAACCACTTCACTCTTTCCACCATGATACGGCCAGGCTGTATCCAGATAGTTCACTCCGTTATCCACGGCGTAACGTATCTGTTCAATGGCCTTTTCCTCATCTATATTGTTTCCTCTCCCGGGAAGACGCATACACCCGAATCCCAGTATGGACAATTTGTCTTTTGTCTTCGGCATCTCTCTGTACAACATAAATAAAACCTCCGGACTTATATATGATAATAACAAATTTCGAAAATAGGTTCCATGCTGTTTTTGCGCACCGGGAATAACACCCGATTACCTGGCTATATCACGCATTTCTGCTATTTCCTCTTCCATGTATTTTATCCTCGTATCAGGATTGGGATGTGTACTGAAATAGAGCATCAGTTTTTCCCCGGCGCTGTAATCCGCCTGTATCTTCTTCATAAAGGACAATGCTCCCGAAAAGACTCTTCCCCTGTCATGCAGCAGATTGACGGCATAAAGATCCGCCTGCTTTTCATAATGACGTGAATACACCAGATCCGTACCTGATATCATTGCAGCCATGGAATCAGCTGAATCACCGCCCATGAGCAGATTCAGTATAATAGAACCCGCCAGTTTTCTTCCCATCACTTTCAGATTGTGCCGGTAATGGTGATGGCCCAGTTCATGGGCCAGGACAAATGCAAGCTCATCATCATCTGTAATATCCAGGAGACCACGGTATATTATGATGTTAAAGCCCGGTACAGCCAGAGCATTCACCGTCTCTTCATTCACCACATATACAGCGACAATATCCCGGTATTCATCAGGCACGATCTCCTGCAAAACGCGCTCTGCCCTCTCAGGGTCTTCCCGCAGGGAGATTGGGGCATATCCTGACAACATATGCTTCTCAAGGGCTTTTTCAAACCCAGGAGGTATCCTGGTAATCGTCACGTTTACCGCCAGACCCAGCAGTATATATACAGTAAAAACGATGACTGCCAGCTTGATGAGCAGCGCCAGGGCCCCCATAAAAGGAGACCCTTTGGGAATATTCACTCTATCATCTGGGAGTACGTGTTCCACTCGCATATGATTACCTCGTTTTCACCGCAGTCCCGAACGCCAGCACTTCGATACTGCCGATGCTCCTGTTTTCTTTTTTGTCATTGGCGTTATTTCCTATGGTGCTTGTCACAATGCGCAGATTAGTTATATAGTTAAATCCGCGGGCTTTGTATTTCATGCGGAGAAGCGCTTCACGCCGCCCCCTGTCGAGAAGTGTCTCATACGGTTTTACGCTTCCACCGAAAATATTGATCAGTGTCGCGTAAAAACGCTTGAAATAATCAATGGATACAACCACACTTCCCATGACCATTTTGGATTCACTGATATCCTCATGCTCTGTGATCGCCTTTGATATGGTGAGCACAGGGAGAGATAAGCTTGCCTGCTCCCTTTCCCGTATGCTCCTGTAATGGCGCTTCTCTATTGCCGCCCCTATCAGGCCCCAGAGCATCAGAAAGAATGCGGGGATACCCACGTATATAATGAGCATTATTATAAATTCCATGCTTACCTTTCACCTGCTTACTCTACGGTAACAGCTGTACCGTAAACATAAAGTTCAGACGCCCCCTGGGCCACTGAAGAGGTGGCAAAGCGCACATTTACTATGGCATTGGCACCCATTGATCCGGCCTGCTCCATCATACGATCCGTGGCCTCCTGCCTTGATTCCTGCAGAAGCTCCGTATACCCCTTGAGCTCACCGCCCACGATGTTCTTGAATCCCGCCATGATGTCCTTGCCCATGTGGCGGGCCCGGATGGTGTTACCCCGAACCAGCCCCAGAACCTTCTTAATCTTTTTCCCCGCGATCTCGTCGGTGGTGGTCACAATCATCTTTCTACCTCTTCACATCTTTAT
>CAZGIO010000095.1:0-4386 GCA_964525975.1 uncultured bacterium | reverse complement strand
GTCACGTCCAATATGTTTTGCCCTTACGGTACTCCCTGAAACCAGACCAAAATACTTGGTGATCTTTTTACCTGGCACTGTCTCTGTGTTGACTAATATCATTGCTTTCCTCCTTGTTTTTACATCTTATTGATTATAGGCAAGCTTCTCAATATCTACAACCTTTTTTAACATACCTTCCCGGCAACCGGAAATCTGAAACATACGCCTGACCATATTTGTCCTGTAAGAAACAAGGGAGAATATGATGAACTATTATGATCACCCGGACGCTTACGACCTCTTCTTCACACAACACCAGCATGATGTTATCAGAGGCTTTTACAACGATATTTTCAAAGATAGAAAGATAAACTCTATCCTGGACTGCTCCGTGGGAAGCGGCAATCTTACTTTTCCCATAGCCGATCTGGGATACACAGTCTCAGGCTCAGACATCAGCGCACCTATGATAGACGCCGCAAAAGAAAAAGCCCGAAAATCCGGTTATGACATAGATCTGCGCGTTGCTGATTTCAGGCGGCTCACTGAAGTGTTCACAGATCCATTTGACTGCGTGATCTCCACGGGAAATTCACTCCCCCATGTACCAAAAAAGGATGCAGGACTTGCCATAGAACAGATGTCCGCCCTGGTAAAACCCGGCGGTTATATATACATCGACCTGAGAAACTGGGACCTCATCACGAAAAATAAACAGCGCTTCTACTTCCTGAATCCCGTCTTTAAAGACGACATCCGCATCAATTACACTCAGGTGTGGGACCATAACAGCGACGGATCCATCACATTCAATATCCTCATCAACAGAGAAAAGGATAACAGGATCATTGAAAAAGACCATTACACAGAGACCTACTATCCCCTTCTTAAGGATACCCTGGTCTCTTATCTTGAAGAAACAGGTTTTAAAGATATCAAGGTGATGAACCACGTCTTCCCGCAAATCACAGACTTTGAGAAGATGCAGTGGTACTGCGTCATGGGCCAAAAAAGCTGACAACGGTCTTCGTGTGATTATCTCCTCAACAGTCTCCCGACCCATGAGGAGATCTTTTGTTTTCAACATATAACAGGCAACTTCTCCTTGCTTAATACATGCGCATTTTCGCTGAATGGCTGTGTCCGTCAAGCCCCTCCACCTCTGCCAGCGCGCAGGCATCTGCGTAAAGAGATTGATCAACGCAGCCGTCATCTCTCAGCACAGTCTCTCTCTTAAGGAAGGTCCAGATATTCATGCCGTTTGTAAACCGTGCTGTCCCCCCTGTGGGAAGAGTATGATTAAGACCGCTTACATAATCCCCCAGAACTTCCGCTGTACCCGAACCGCAGAAAAGTGACCCGTAATGGCTCAGCCTTTTCCTGTACCAGTCAGGCTCATCCACATGGAGCTGCAGATGCTCCGGTGCCATTCTGTCAGCAAATTCCACAGCCTCATCACGTGTTTTAAATATTAACCCGGCGCTGTTCCGTTCCAAAGATTGAGTCGCGGTGCCTGTCTTGTCAAACCGTATACATAATTCACGGGTTTTTTTTGACACGGCATCCACGGTCTTGCGGTCAAACGCCGCCAGGACCGGAACGGCTTCACTGTCATGCTCCGCCTGGGCGTAGATGTCCGCCGCCGCCAACTCCGCGTCACAGCTTTTATCTGCTATGACCAGTATCTCAGACGGACCCGCTGTCATGTCGATGCCCGTTGTGCCAAAGATCTGCCGCTTAGCTTCTGTGACCCATCTGTTTCCAGGCCCCACGATGACATCCACTTTCTTTATGGTCTTTGTGCCATATGCCATAGCAGCTATTGCCTGGGCCCCACCCAGAGCGTAGACCTCATCCACACCTGCAAGGTTGGCAGCAGCCAGCACTGACGGATGGGGCAGACCATCCTTATAAGGCGGGCTGAACACAGCAATCTCACGCACGCCTGCTGTTTTAGCGGGAATCACACCCATGAGCAAAGAGGAAAACAGAGGATAACGCCCCCCCGGCACATACACACCGGTTCTTTCAACGGGCACAATCCGTTCACCGGCGAAAATCCCCTGTGCGCATTCCGTCTCGTAATAACCGCCGGGACTCCTTCCGCCCAGCTGAAACTCCGCAAACTTTCTGAGCCGTTCCATGGACCGCTCCACTGCCTGAGATATCCCGCTACCATTAAATCGGGCACTTGTGATCATCTCTCCATCCACTCTGAAACATCCTTTTCCGCAGCCGTCAAACTTCTCGCTGTAATAGCGCACGGCCAGATCACCTTCCTGTCCCACCCTCGTTAAGATCTCTTCCACCTGCCGCCGTATCTCAGGGTATACATTCCTGTTCTCTTTCTTTAAAAAACCCTTTTCATCCATTATCTTGAACATCGCCGCCTCCTATTTCTACGTTTCAGCTCATCCAATACGTCACGGAATGAAATGTCCTCCCTGCGCAGAAGCACGGTAAGAAAATAGAGCACATCAGCGGCTTCCCAGATCTTCTCATCCCTGGTCGCAGCTTCCACCACTTCCCGGGCTTCCTCCAGGATCTTCTCCCGCACCATACCATAGTCAAGTGTGGCAGTATACGAACCGGGACGGGGATTCTCAAACCGTTCGCCTATGACATCGTACAACGTCTCCAATGTAAATCTCTTATCTCCAAAACATGTATCGTCTCCCGTGTGACATACAGGGCCACGGGGCCTCACCGCAGCTCTCAAAACATCACTGTCGCAGTCCGCTCTGAAGGATACAAAATCCAGATAATTACCCGATGTCTCTCCCTTTGTCCAAAGCCGCTGTCTCGACCGTGACCAGAACGTGAGTTTCCCGGTATCCAGTGTCTTTAGCAAAGCCTCTCTGTTTGAATAAGCTGACATAATCATCCCTCCGGACTCCTGTTCCGCGACCACGGGTATCAAACCATTTTCTGCATATTTCACCGCGCTTGCAAACGCCTCCGCAGTAGATATTCTCCCTGTATAAATTGACATGCCCAGCTGTACATCCGCTCCGGCTTTCGTAAACGCGGCAATCTCGTCACAGCTGCTGATACCTCCAGCCGCGGTCACAGGCAGTATGGTGTTTTTCATTACTGTTTTTATATTATTCAGATCTCCACCCTTCATGAGCCCTTCACGCTCCACAGTGGTAACCAATATCCCCCAGGCATTTTGTTCAACTTTTTTTAACAATTCTCTGTTGATCCTCAACCCGGTCCTTTTAGTCCAGCCCGATGTCATGACATCACCCCTGAATGTATCCATGGCAACAATAATCCGTTTGCGCCCAACTGCCCGGGCAATCTTTTTCAGCGCATCTCCATTAAAACAGCCGCCCTGAAACAACGCGCTGCCGATGATCACCTTTTCCACGCCGGCTTCAACGAGTTCCATGGCATCTTCAGGCGTTCTCACTCCTCCCCCCGCTCTCACTTCACCCCGTAAGGCTATCCTCTTCACAAGATCCCTGTTACTTCCTGTTCCAACGGCAGCGTCAATATCAATAACAGCAACGGGGCCCAGGGGGGCGAATTCCGATATCAGATCATCGATATTATCCCGTTCTATGACTTTCTTTTTACCCTGTTCAAGCTGGACTACCTTCCCCCCTGACAGGTCCATGGATGTGATCAGCATCGCACATCAACTCCCTTCGTTTTCAAGTATTCCTTTATCCCTTTTATAGTTTCTTTGCCGTCATGAAGCAGAGAAGCCGCAAGTACCGCATCTGATTCTCCCAGCCGAATCGCCTCTTCAATCTGCGCCAGGCTGCCTGCCCCGCCAGAGGATATTACAGGTATATCCACCACCCGGGACACTGTCCTGATCAGCTCGATGTCATATCCGTCACTGGTGCCATCCCTGTCTATGGAATTAAGCAGTATCTCACCGGCTCCAAGCTCTGCGCATTTTGCAGCCCAGTCCACTGCGTCCACACCGCTGTCTTTTCTGCCGCCATGTGTAAACGCATTCCAGCTTCCGCCGCTCCTTTTTGCGTCTATGGACACCACGATACACTGACTACCAAACAATCTCTCGGCCTGTCGGATGAGATCGGGGTTTCTCAGAGCAGCGGAACAGACCGATACTTTATCCGCTCCTGCCCTGAGCACCGCTTTCATCTCATCCACTGTCCTGATACCTCCACCTGCGGTGAGTGGAATAAACACCTTGGAAGAAACCCGCTCAAGCATCTTCAATGTCGTCCCTCTGCTTTCCACTGTGGCATTCACATCCAGAAAGATGATCTCGTCAGCTCCCTGTTTCTCATATTGTTCCGCAAACTGTACAGGGTCCCCTTTGTCCACAAGCCCCTGGAAGGAAACCCCTTTCACCACACGCCCGTTTTTCTCCGCTACCTTTTTGCTTAATTTAAGAGATGGAATATCATTTAATGTATCTAA
>CAZGIO010000094.1:5612-6346 GCA_964525975.1 uncultured bacterium | reverse complement strand
TCTTCACGGCGCTGCTGTTTGCCGCCATGATACAGGTCAGTTCTTTTATAGAGATGGCTTTTCAGATACCTCAGTCAGCTGCTCTAATCCTTCAGGGTCTGATATTGTTCTTCATCCTGGGAAGCGAGTTTTTCATCCGTTATCGCATTGTTAAAAGGGAAAAGGGAGTCTAGGTATGGTGACACAATTTCTACATGCAGCTGTTATAGCAGGCACGCCTCTTCTTTTCGCCATTTTAGGAGAAATACTCACTGAAAAGACAGGCAAGCTCAACCTTGGAGTGGAAGGTATGATGCTCATGGGCTCCGTCATCGCATTCAGGACAGCCCTGGCCACATCCAGTGCTGCACTAGCTCTGCTTGGCGGCGCCGCCGCCGGTGCCGCCGGGGCGCTTATATATGCCCTTCTCACAGTCACGTTCAGGGCAAACCAGACTGTCACAGGACTTACTCTCACAATATTCGGCACAGGTTTCGCAAGTTTCATGGGACAGGGACTTTCCGGGATGGTCATTCCTGAAAATGTAAGAATATTCTTTTCCGAGATCCCCATCCCGCTGCTCTCCTCCATCCCGGTGGCTGGCAAAGCTCTTTTTTCCCACGGCATATTCGTCTATCTCGGATATCTCACAGCTGCAGCCGCTGGCATCTATCTATACAGGACGAACGCCGGACTTAACCTCAGAGCAATCGGGGAGAATACAGCATCCGCTGACTCCGCCGGTGTCAATGTAC
>CAZGIO010000094.1:0-5577 GCA_964525975.1 uncultured bacterium | reverse complement strand
TTCTGGGAGGCCTTCTTTGCGGACTCGGCGGCAGTTTTCTTTCACTGGTCTATGTGCCCGCATGGCAGGAAAACATAACAGCGGGACGGGGCTGGATCGCCGTGGCGCTGGTCATCTTCTGTAAATGGAACCCCTTCAGGGTATTTATCGGCGCATTTCTCTTCGGCGGCCTTGACATCATCGGTTTCAGGCTTCAGCGTTTTAACATACATATCTCACAATACTTTCTCGACATGCTGCCTTACCTCGTGACCACCCTGATCCTTATAATCGCATCGGTCAAGGAGAAGCATGAGAGTTCGCCGCCCCGTGAACTGGGACTGCCCTATTTCAGAGAAGACAAATAATAAATAAAGGACCGCGGTCATTCATCGTCGCGGATGCATTTGACATCTTTCATAAGGAAATAGTTGATAAATGTACGAAGCAGGACTATTGCTGCAAGCTCCCCTATCTCCTCCCAGGAAGGCGCATTGATCGTATTCATTATGGTTGAAGCTATTAGGAATGTTATTGCTAACGATATAACGGACCAGAGTTCCCAGCGTATTTTTATTATCATATGATATTTAGAGACTTTACTGCCGGTCTGGCTCTTTATAAAACTGTATAATGCTTTTACAATGCCCCATAATAAAAGCATTACCGCTGCGGCCTGCACCAGATAAGCGGAGAAATTCACTATCATATCCACATAATCAGACATGGTCACCTCGCATAAATATCTTTCATGGAACCGGCTTTTTTTCTGAAATACTCTCTCAGCGCAACGGGTTCCAGTATTTCAACTTCATCCAGAAATGCCGGGAAATAGACTTTCGCCTTTCTCATGGAACATTCAAGTGTATACACATCCCCCTCGCGGTCCAGCACCACAGGTTTGTTCAGGAAGATCACATCTTCAAACCAGTGTCTCCCCGTATCTGTAAACTTCACTTTTACAGTCATACCGAAGGATAGAAATGCGTCAAAATGTTTCTTTATACTCTCGATATACTCTTCATCGCGATGTGTCTGAGGTTCTCCGTCCACATTGAAGGGCTTGATGTTGGAAAGCCTGTAATTCCTGTGCTCCCCGTGTTTGCAGCACCATCCGAATATATAATTATATTTTCGCTCTTTGTCAGGTAGTACCGCATAAGGCTCTATCCTGCGTACATCCTTATCTCTGTACTCCACCATGAGTGTGGACCTGTTTTTCACGGCATTCTGTACCGCTTTAAACTCCTTCTCGAATATCATCCTCTCTCTTTTGTAAGATGGATTATCGCAATAAAGGCGGACCATGTTCCGGAAGAACCTTGACCTGTTCTCGATCTTGTCTACATCATTTAGTCTTATCTCCTCATATATCATGCTGTTGACTTTGTTCAATTTAAACTGTCTGGTCTTCTCCTTCATGGGAGTGTCGTCTGCACTGACTGGCTTTTTATGAAAACAGGTGAAGATCTTGTTGCACAACATATTCATGGAAATATTGAACCCCGAAGCATCCTCTACAAGGATGTCATCCATCAGATACGGTATAAGGGATTTTATCTTGTATTCTTCACCGTTCATCCATGGCCGCCTTCAGCTGAAGAATGATCTCATTTACACGTTCATCGTTATACTCATCGGCGGCTTTTTTTATCTCTTTTTTTATCTTTTGGAAAGTCCCGTTTTCCAGATCTCCAAAATATTTATCTGTGATACGTATTATTTCTTCGGGGATGAACACAGTCATGGATGAATCCATCTCTGACAGATATTCAGACAGAGCCATTCGCCCTTCATCATCCAGTAGATCCAGATCCAGTTCATCAGACGCTGCAGTCCCGTCAATAATGCCGTGAAGCCTTTTATTTTCCTTAAGCCGTTCCAGCTTGTACCGGAACAGGTCTTTATCCACAGGTTTGGGAAGGTAATCGTCACATCCCGCCTTGAGGCATTTTTCAGCATCGCCCTTTACAGCATACGCAGTGAGCGCCACAACATACAAGTCTTTCAACTCTTCATCTTCCCGTATGCGCCTTATGGTCTCAAAGCCGTCCATCACCGGCATCTGTATATCAAGGAAAACTATATCAAACCGGCTTTTACCGCTCTTCAGCGCATCCAGCAGCTCCTGTCCGTTTGAGACTATTTCAAACTCCACGTCTTCCCGTTTAAGCAGAGCAGCCATAAGCTTCTGGTTCATGTCATTGTCTTCAGCGACTATGGCCTTGAGGCCTTTTCCCCTTAGATGCAGGTACCGTCCGGGGATGAGATCCACCAGCTCATTGATCTCCACAACCATGTCACTGATCCTGTTCATATCGGGGTCATCATCCTGCAGAACGCTGTCCATCTCTGAAAAGAGTTCAAATATCTCCTTCATACCGTAATTTCCCGTAAAGCCCTTCATGTCATGTGCACACTTCCTAAGCGCTTTGACTTCTTTTTCCCGCATCATGCGCTGGAGTTCCTGTAAACGGTGGGGCAGTTTTTTTATCCCTTCAGCAAGGAGGTCTTCTATCACTTTATCGCCGTCCCCGCTCCTGATCCAGTTTTCAACCATCCTGGTGCCGTTGTCAGACTTTACTCTGAAATAATTGTCCAGGAACTCCATAAGAGACCTGTTCATGTTTTCCGTCTTGTTAAAGACATGGAGACACTTCTCCTCGAGTTCTTTCACATCCTCGCTCTCCAGGTCTTTGGCAGTGACAATAACAACAGGGATATCCTCCCGTCCCGCCTTGTCCCGAAGTTCCCCGAGAAACTGGAACCCATCCATCTCAGGCATCATAAGGTCGAGTATTATCAGGTCCGGATAAATGCCTTTACGTATATCATCCAAAGCCGACATAGCTTTGTCAAAAAGAAACACATTATACCTGTGCGCATGCAGCAGGCTTTTGTATATGGAAAGCATATCTCTGTCATCATCGATGACAAATACATTTTTGGCGTCACCGTTTGTTACAAGAGCCGTATGGATCCGTCTGGAAAATTCCGTCTCATCAAGAGGCTTTCGTATATAATCGAAGACACCGTAATTAACAGTCTCTTCTATGCCGTCGATGATGGAACAGACGACAACGGGTATGTGCGCCGTCCTCTGGTCGGATTTCAGCAGGTCGTTTATCTGAAATCCGTTAAGTCCCTGCATCTTGATGTCCAGGAGCACAAGGTCCGCGCCAGCGTTACAGACATCATCAGCCACATGCTCAGGATTTTCGATGACAACGGACTTGTACCTGTTTTTTTCCAGAAGATTGTCTATGATGATCAGATCGTTTTCATTGTTTTCAATAATAGCTATGGTGCCGTCATGTTTTGGTATGTTCTCCGGTATGAACTCAATATCATCCAGATAAGGCTTCTTCACTTCCGGAAGAGGCAGTGTGATGACAAAATCAGATCCCTTATCCACTTCGCTGTAAAGATCGATGGATCCCCCCATCTTCTCCACCAGTTTGCTTGTTATGGCCAATCCCAGTCCTGTCCCGCCGAACTCCCTTGTGGTGGAGACATCCCCCTGTCTGAATGCCGTGAATATCTGATGCCGTTTTACAACGGGTATGCCGATACCCGTGTCTTTTACTGAGATCGAGGCCGTGCCCTTCTCGTAACTGCAGCTCACTTTCACGCTGCCCTCTCTTGTGAACTTAACGGCATTGCTCATGATATTGACCATGATCTGATTGATGCGGTGTTCATCTCCAAATATATGGTCAGGCAGGCTTTTATCGATATCCAGGACCATCTCCACCCCTTTTTCGGCGGCTTTAAGCCTGAACATATGAAAGATGTTCCCAAGAAGGTCTCTCAGAGAGAAACTTATCTTCTCCAACTCCATCTTACCCGCTTCTATTTTCGAAAAATCAAGGATATCATTGATCAGGTTCAGAAGGTTCTGTCCGGCCCTGCTGATGATATCCAGCATCTCGATCTTTTCATCATCTTCCTCTTTTTCCCTTAAAATATTTGTGAACCCTATGATGGAGTTCATAGGCGTCCTTATCTCATGACTCATATTGGCGAGGAAAAGACTTTTAGTCCTGTTGGCTGATTCGGCTTTTTCTTTAGCCACAAGGAGCTCTTTCCTGTTTTTCACACGTTCTGTTATATCCCTTGCAAGTACGATAAAACCCTGTACCCGTCCCCTGGACAATACTTTGGACACAGATATGGAGACGGGAATGGTGACGCCTTTCTTTGTGACAAGGGATCCTTCATAATCATTCAATTCCCGTTTTTCCTTAAGCTCCTTCAAAAACATCCTGTATACGTCCGGGTTTCCTCTTTCCTTGAAAAAGAGGTTTTCAGCGCGGCGTCCAATGAGCTCTTCCTCACTGAAACCCGTCATATTGATGAACGCACCGTTAACACTTGTGATATTCCCGTCGGGGAGGACCATGATCATGCCGTCGGTTATTGTCCTGACTATGCTTTCAGCTGTGGTCTTGGGAGATATGATAAAAAGCTCATACTGCCATATTGCGTATGCTATGAAAGCGCTGCCTGTTATATATGAGACAGTGAACATCTCTGGCAGCTTAACACCGTAAATATTCATTATATTAGTGGCGTATGCGGTGGCCACAGGGAGAGCGAAGCTCATCAGCATGAAAAAAGCCTGCTTTTTCACCCGTCCCCCTGGAGCTGCAAGAAAATGGCGTATCATGATGAGCACAGTGACAAGGAGCATGATAAAAGACCATATCATGATGCCCCGTCCAGGTACTCCCGAAGACCAGCCCCAGTACTGCTCAACAGGTATACGGGACTGAGAATCATCAAATATGTTGATAGCTACAAAGAGCGCTGAGGGGATATAGACCGCTCCCAGCACATAAAAACGTCTCAGTATCTTCTCGTTTCCCGTTACCACCATGACGAAATGAAACAGTACGCTTATGAGAAGAGGCCACACTCCTCCGATCTTCTGCCACAAGATCGCTGTATCGAGGTCATGCGCCATCCTCATCATGAACTCTGTAAAACTGAGATATGCCGAAAGAGATGAAAGAAGCATAAATATCCTGTTGACCTGATTGTAGGGATTTTTTGTATATACAAATATACCCAGCAGCAAAGCTATGACAAATGCCGCCATGGAAGGAAAGGCAAAAGGATTCATGATCACCTGGCCTGTTTTCTCAATTCATTGTTCTTGCACTGCTGTTTTACGTTCATAAGTTCTTCCTTATGAGCCACATATATATCAACCAGCTTGGGTTCAAACTGCTTGCCTTTCTGGGAAATGATCATTGAGTCGGCTTTTTTCTCCACGTATATGTCCTTATACACCCGTTTCGTGGTCAGGGCGTCATATACGTCGGATATGGCCACGATTCGAGCCTCAAGGGGTATTTCATTGCTTTTAAGGCCTTTCAGATATCCATTGCCGTCCCATCGTTCATGGTGATACAGCACGATGTTCTTTGCCATCTGATCGATACCTTCCGCATCAAGCATCTTTGCTCCGATCACAACATGCTGTTTTATGGCATCGAACTCGTCTGTGTCATAATCACCGGGTTTTTTCAGCAGGTCCTAGCTCTGAACGGTCTGCATCTGCCTGATCTGCAATATTATTTTCCTTTCTTGATA
>CAZGIO010000093.1:3272-6413 GCA_964525975.1 uncultured bacterium | reverse complement strand
TCTTCAGTTTGAGATACAAGACGCAAAAGATGATGTATGGTCTGACACAGTATCCACCGCTGTGCGCTGTATAGCCTCGACGATGATCTTAGTGGCTTCGGTCTCAGCCTTGTCCACCACCTCGTCTTTGATCCTCTTGGCAAGATGCTCCGCCTCGTCGCGGGCTTCCTGGGCGACTTTTTCAAGAAAATGTTCCTTGGCCTCTTCTCTGTTCATCTCAGAGATGCGGCTCAACTCGCCTAAGGCTTTCTCTCTGATCTCATCCAGCTCACGGGCCTTCTCGTCGATCTTCCTGTTTTTGAGTTCCACGGTCTTCATGGAATCTTTCAGTTCCCGTTCTCCCCGTTCAAGTGTATTGATCCTCTTGTCGAGGTTCTCTTCTTTCTGCATGAGACGCTGTTCATACTGCTGAAGGGATTTTGTCTTCTGGTCTTTTTCCTGCTCAAACTTGTTTCTGAGTTCATACAGCTCGCTTTTGGCCAAAAGCTTGGCTTCCCTCTTAAGGGACTCCGACTCCTTATGAGCCTCGCTGATGATATTTTTAGCCTGTGACTCTATGCTGTGCTTAAGCTGTCTGCTTATAACTGTCCTTAAAATATAGCCTATGAATATCCCGGCGCCTCCGGCGCCAAGAAGAAATAAGATGTTCACAACGCTCACCTCCGTATAATACCGACTAAAGGCGAGAAGCGTGAGGAATCGATGTTAATGCCCGCAGCAGAGTGGTGTACCTTTTCAGTTGAGTCCCTTAATCAACGTGGCCGCTCTATAGACGGCTTCACACAAGGATCCACCATCCGCGAAAAGCTGCCCTGGGAATAATGTTGGCTCAACAAAAATAGGTTCCCTCTCATACCGCAGGCAGTTATATGATAACATGCAGGCATTTTATATGCAATACAATTCATAGATGTCTCTCTATCGTTTTTTCTATCTCATCGATTTCCGAGTTAATTTTTTCATGCTCCTCTCTCAAGTCCCAATACTCCTCTATAACTGTCAGCAACGTCATCACCAACAGGTCTCCGGATGAGTCAAATTTTACGGCGTCCTCCAGCTCCCGCATCTTATCCTTAAGATACCGGGCCATTGAACGCAAGGTCGGCTCATCCTTATCTGAAGTTATTTTATAGCTTTTTCCGCATATTTCAAGTTCAATCGTACTCATATCAATTACAGCCCCAGATTATCCAGGGTATCGAGCAATTTCTTCAGCTTCAAACGGTCCGCCGCTATCTTTTCCCTCAATTCCCTGTTCTCTGTCTCAAGTGAATCTGCCGTGGCTCTGAGCTCTTCAAACTTTCTGATGAGTTCTTCCACTTTTCTTTCAAGAACCTCGGCTACATTTCCCACGGATCACCTCAATCTGGCATCAAACCGCCCGGAGACCTTTTTAACAACTTTATCAATTATAGCACTGATCTCTTTTTCAGTCAAAGTCTTCTCGTCTGACCTGAACTCAAGGGAATAGGCAAGGCTTTTTTTGCCCTCTTCCACGTTCCTTCCTTCATAAAGGTCGAAAAGATATATATCCCTGAGCAGTCTCCCTGAATTCTCACTGATAAAAGCCTGCAGTTCTCCCGCCTTGACGTTTTTATCCACTACAAAAGCGAGATCGTAATATACCGGGGGAAACTGTGAAAAAGGCACAAAGCTGCGTTTGCCGTTATATGCCGGCAGCGCTCTTTCAGTATAGAACCAGCCGGCCCATACGTCTTTCTTTATATCATATTTTGCTGCTATTTTCTTTTTAACCGCGCCATATTCAAGCACGGTCTTTCCTTGACAGGCAAAGGCCTCCGCCGTCCCTTTTTCCCAGAGAGGCGATTCCGGCGCCGCTTCCTCCAGCGGTTCTCCAAGGAGGCCTTCCAGTTCAGCAGCAAGTCCTTTTACGTCATAAAATCCCACCTCGGAGGCTTCCTCGTGAAAAGATGGTTTTTTTTCTCCCGTGCAGAGAAAGACTTTCACATTTTCCTCTCCCTTATCAAGGAGAAATGTCCTGCTGTTCTCAAAGACCTTTACATGGTCCGCTCCCCTTTTCAGGTTCAACTCCGCCACACGGAGAAGCCCTAAAACAGGCTGAGGTGTCATATATTCCATCTCTCTGTTCAGGGGATTACTTACCCTGAAGAGGCTGCCTGTATCATAACCGGCCAGATCAGCTGTCTCAGCTGATATGAGAGGGAAGGTACATGTCTCGAAGAAACCGTTTCCAAGACACGCCGCATCTGATTTTTCCTTCAGTTTTTCGCCATTGTCCAGATGCCCTTTTATCATCTTCATCATGGGGAGAGTCTGTGGGATCCTGTCATAGCCGTAAAAACGTGCCGCCTCTTCTATGAGGTCGATCTCCCTGTAAATATCCCAGTAACGCACAGAGGGCACAGTAAGACGCAGGCCGTCTTCCCGAGGTTCGACTTTATACCCCAGGTTGCTGAACGAATCCGCAAGGGTCTCTCCGGGGATATCCATCCCCAGGATCTCCCTGATCCTTGAAAAACGGAGTTCAAGAGTCCTTTCGGGGTCAAACCCCTCTTTTTTTATATCTGTGATACCGCTTACAGAATCGGCGCCGCCGTACCTGACCATGAGGTCCGCGGCTCTGGCAGACGCGATATCCGCTTTGTTGAAATCAAGTCCACGTTCAAATCTGTAGGATGAATCTGTCTTCTGCCCATGTCTTTTGGAAGTCTTCCTCACGCCCACGGGTTCAAAAAGAGCCGCTTCAAGGATGACTTCTCCTGTCTCCGGGGATATCCCCGAATTCTCTCCTCCCATGACTCCTGCGAGGGCGATCCCTTTTTCGCCATCGGCGATAAGGAGATCATCTGCGGATAGTTCAAGGTCCTGGCCTGTGAGAGTGGTGAACTTTTCGTTTTCAGAAGCTCTTCTCACTTCTATCCCCCCCCTGACCATGGCGGAGTCAAAAGCGTGAAGAGGCAGTCCCAGTTCCCACATCACATAATTGGTTATATCCACTATATTGTTTATACTGCGAAGGCCCACGAGTTCCAGTCTTGAACGGATTTTAAGCGGTGACTCCCCAACGGTCACACCGCGTATCCTGCGCGCTGTATACCTGAGGCACTTGTCGACGTCTGAAACCTTCACCTGGGGTGCGGGGCAGCCGGGGTCTTCAGC
>CAZGIO010000093.1:0-3262 GCA_964525975.1 uncultured bacterium | reverse complement strand
CTGTCATGGCCAGGGGTTTCAGTTTTCTTCCCGCCGCCACAGCCACTTCAGCTGCGATGCCGTATACAGATAGACAGTCAGACCTGTTGGCTGTGATCTCAAAATCTATCACAGTATCGTCCAGTCCCACATATTTATGCACGGGGTCACCTGGGACGGGATCTCCCTCCATTATATATATTCCGCTGGAGTTTTCTTCAAGACCCAGCTCTTCCAGAGAACAGAACATCCCTTCGGAAAGTTCTCCCCGGAGTTTCGTCTTTTTTATCTTAAATCCGCCTTTGAGGACCGCCCCGTGTACGGCCACGGGCACGCATATGTCCTTGCGCACGTTAGGGGCAGCTGTGACGATCTGCCGTTTCTTGTCTCCCAGATCCGCAGTGCATATTTTCAGCTTATCCGTATTGGGATGCTGTACGACCTCCACGATCCTGCAGACATACACCGATGTGATCTCTTCAGCAGGCCTGACGATCTCTTCCACATGAAGCCCTTGTGAAGCCAGTCTGTGTTCAAGGTCTTCTATGGAAAGCCCGTCCAGGTCAACAAAATCATTCAGCCAATTCCAGGTAACTTTCATCTATGATCAACCCCTTTTATATCCTGCTCAGCATTCTCAAGTCATTTTCGTAGAAGTACCTGATATCAGGCACACCATACATCAGCATGGCCATGCGTTCTATTCCGAACCCGAACGCAAAACCGCTGTATTCTTCCGGATCGATATCAACTGACTTGAATACTTCGGGGTCGACCATCCCGGCGCCGCCGATCTCAAGCCATCCGGATCCTTTACAGACACTGCACCCTTTTCCTCCGCAGAAACAGCTCATGTAGACTTCCGCCGACGGTTCTGTAAAAGGGAAGAAGGAGTTGTCAAAACGTGTCTTTATGGATGAGCCGAACAGCTCGCTCAAAAAAGTGTATATAACGCCTTTAAGGTCGCCGAACGTGATACCCTTGTCCACCGCCAGGGATTCAACCTGATGGAAGACAGGGGAATGACTGGCATCCAGGACATCGCTCCTGTAGACCCTTCCCGGTGCTATCATGTATATGGGCGGTTTTTCCTTGAGCATTGTCCTGATCTGTACGGGAGAAGTATGCGTGCGGAGCACCATCTTTTCCATATCCATGTAAAACGTATCCTGTTCGTCTCTTGCGGGGTGGGATTCCGGTATATTGAGCGCGTCGAAGCAGTGCCATTCGCTTTCCACTTCCGGCCCTTCCTTCACGCTGAAACCCATCCTTGCAAATATTGTCTCTATCTCTTTCCGCACTGTGGTAAGGGGATGTTCACGCCCCAGGAGCACGCGTCTTCCCGGAAGGGTCATATCCGCCACATCCACGGAAGCGGCGGCAAAAGACTCTTTTATCTCATCCAGCTTATCCGCCATATATTTTTTGACTATGTTTATCTCCTTACCCAGAGTTTTCTTCTCCTGGGGAGAAGCCTCTCTGAGCAGTCTCATGAAGTCGTTGATGCTGCTTTTTTTTCCTGTAAAAGCCACCCTGACGTCATTCCACTCTTTTTCGCTGTTTATTTCCGCCGCCGCTTTATCGAACGACTGCCTGAGCTCTTCGAGCTGCTGGATTATTTTCATCCCGCCTCACCTGTTCTCTGGGTTTTTTCCCAGTTCTCTTCTGCAATTTTCGCCATTTTAAAGTTCTTTATAAATTCATCTAATATTGAGTTCATAGCCTTTGTCCTGTTCTGAAAAAGGCTTTCTTCTTTTATGATCCTGTCAAGCTCTTCGATGAGATATGTTGATATTGCCACTGTAGTCAATCTGTGCATAAGAACCACCTCCGTAGTTAGCTGATAAATTTTAGCCCTCAACTGTATTAGATATTATACAATGGCTTGTGGTTTATTCAAGACAAAAAGCGGGATGCCACCTGGTTCACAATCCCATGATCTCCATGAAATCCCCGATGATGGACAGATGGTCGAAAGCCATGGGCGGAAGATCGTCGAGACTGTGCCAGCCGCAGTCGGCGGCGTCGTCGCCTGCCCGGGGCTGGTCCCCTTCCCCGCCGCGGCAGTAGAAGACAAGAGAGACAGTCATCCTCCCGGGGTCCCGTTCCGGTGAATCATAATAGCCCACAAACCGCTCCACTGTACAATCCATGGCTGTCTCCTCAAACAGTTCCCTGACAACGGCAGCCTCCGCAGTCTCACCCCAGTCAACAAACCCCCCTGGAAGGGCGTATTTGTTTTTTTCAGGATCCCGACCTCTTTTGACCAGGAGTATATCTCTTCCCCTGGTCACTATACCATCCACCACAAGGGGACGGTTCTGATATCTTCCGCATACGGGGCAAGGCCCTTTATTGTCCATAAACGCCTCCAGCGATCTGGTTATAAGCTTCAAGTGTCCAGGGATGTATAACGCTGCCTGTCTTTGAGAGATATAGTATCACCGTCTGCAGCGATAAAAAATATGCCTTCATGGGATCTTTAAGGGCAGCCTTCCTGATTTCCGCCGCTTCGGGAAACCGCCGCCGCGGTTCAGCGAGATCCGCAACATAAAGAAGCCTGGCGAGGGGGCTCATCTCTCTTCCAGCCACGGCGTGGCGTTCCACCGCATCCAGGACATCTTTACTCTCTGTTATCCCTTCCTGTTCCATGATAAAGGCTGAAGCATATGTATGGAGAAGAAGCGGCGTCTTTTCCTCGCATGTATCCGGGGTATGCCCCCGCAGCTTCGACAGTTCTCTTATCCGGGAAAGAGGCAGGTCTCTTGCAATATCGTGATATAACCCGGCCACACCTGCGTCATGTTCAGAAACACCGAACAGATCGGCGCATGATCTCATAAACTCAGCCGCGGACTGCATATGAAGCGCCCGTTCAGAAGTCACCAGATATTTTTTATAGATCTCATCCCTTTTCATTATAGTGAATCTAATACTTTTTGCCTCTTTGTCAACCCCTTCTGAAACAGGGAGGTCTCTTTTGTCTCTCAGCTTCTTCTCCATCGAAGGCAGATGTTCTTAAGAGATAGACTTTTTAATAAGGGTGATGTCCGCGGGGGCGTAATCCTTTTTTCTTCATCAAGGCAAATGGTTTTATGAGCCTAAGTTCACCCCTAAAAATTACTGGAAAGAGATATATTAGATAGAACATAATTTTTTGGGGACCCCATTAGTAAAGTGAACAGCGAAGGTGAGTGTCCATCCCTTTATAAGGGTGATGTCCGCGGAGGCGTAATCCGCAGGTCCGGCGTCATGAACCGCGTGAAATGGAGTGACCCGAAGG
>CAZGIO010000092.1:0-6432 GCA_964525975.1 uncultured bacterium | reverse complement strand
ATGAAGTTCAGAACGCTTTTTGGCTATTTGACGTTCCTGGTGAAAGCGGTTAAAAAGATACGGCTGGAAAGGCCTGATATTATACATGCATACCGGCTTGAGCCTCTCATGGCCGCGTGCTGGTACAGGGCTCTTGGGGACCGACATGTGAAGATCGTATATGAGGTAGCCGATCTGCCTTCATGTGTATTTCCACGTGGTAAAAATCCAGTTAAGAGGATCTTGTCCGTCATAACTGGGTGGCTGGAAAAGAGGATGATAAAGAACGTTTCACTGCTGGTCTTTACTTCTCCGGGGTTTTATAATCACTATTACCATAAATTTGCCTCTGACAAACCTAAAGTTTATCAGGAGTGTGTTGTCAATCCGAAAGTGCTTGAAGAGTATGAGCGGAAAAGCGCATTCCCGGAAACTGTGACCATGGGATTTTTCGGCAATATGCGGTATCTGGACGCCATTGAAAATGGAGCGAAGGCGGTGGAGAGTGTCTCGAGGGCGCGGTTTAAGCTGGCGGGATTTTCCCAGAATGAAAGACGTCTTGAGAAAATAGTGGATAAATATACGAAGACAGAATATAGCGGTATCTTTCCAAGTTACAGCCTGGGCAAATTGTATGAACCGGTGGATATTATTTTTACTGTTTATGAGACCAGCGATATCAATGCCACAGTACTGCTTCCCAATAAGTATTATGAGGCCATTCAACTGGGGCTGCCCATTATTGTCTCCAGGGGGACCTATCTTGCTGAGCTCGTTGAAGAAAAAGGCATCGGTTATGTGATAGAGGACGGGGATGAAAGAGCGCTTACCGCCATTCTGGAGACGCTGGATGAGAAAGAGATGGCGCGTATAAGAGCAAACTGTGAGAAACAGAGGGAATATTATGATACGGCAAAACATAACAGGATGCTGAAGGAAGCTTATGGGGAATACCTCAAATAAAATTTTATTTTTACAGGGGCCCTATTCACGGTTCTTTCGTGATCTCGGGAAGACACTCGAGGGGATGGGTAATCATTGCGAATATATTACGTTTAATCCCGGAGACAGTTTTCTCTGCAGGGGAATGAACAGAACCTCATGGCGTGAACTTTTAATGGATGACAAAGATCCTGAAGGGGATTTTCAGCTGAAAGACAATTATTATTCCGCCCGTGTGAGATTCCAGGAAAAACGGGATCTGAATGAGGATGAGGTCCGTTTTTTCAGGTCTTATTATAACGGCTTACGGCATTATATACGCGAACACGGAATCGATATGATTGTGATGCACAATGATACAAGGTGGCAGCATTCGTATGGTATTGAAGCCGCCAGAGCCGAAGGCGTGCCTTATTATGTGTTTGAGCTGGGACTTTTCAGGCCCAATACAATCACCATGGATTCCAGGGGTGTGAATTTTACCAATTCTGTTCCCCGTGACAGAGCTTTTTTTGAAAATCCGGAAATCAGATCTGTGGTCTATTCAGGTGAGGTGGAATCTGATATAAGTGAATTAAAAAGGAATCTGCTGGTAGGTTGTTATCTCCTGGGCCATTTTTGGGGAAGGCTTTTCAAACTCAATGCGCCGGATAACAAAGTGCTCCGTCTGAGAGATTATATGGGCCGGTTCAGGAAGACATATATGGGAAGAAAGAAATCCTCAGAATTGAATATTCCCGGGGAGTATATATTTGTCCCGTTTCAGGTGATTAATGATTCCCAGAGCCTGCTTTATTCACCCTATGAGGATATGTATGAATTTGCCGAAGATATGATTCAGGGCGTTAAGCGTTATAACGCCGGCCATGGAGCGGAGATGAAAGTGGTTTTCAAGGAGCATCCCATGGACCGCGGCGCAGTTGATTACGGCGCCCTGAGAGAGAAATACAAAAACAACTCCGGCGTTATCATCCTTGAAGACGGGAATATCCATGAACTGATAAAGAACAGCGCTGCTGTGGTGACAGTGAATTCCACTGCGGGGCTGGACGGACTGAGGAACGGAAAGCGCGTGGCCTGCATGGGTCAGGCTTTTTATGCTGTGGAAGGCATCGCAGTCCAGGGGGAAAAAGGTTCCGTGGATGCCGCTCTGGATACATTATTCGCCGAGCCGTTTAACGGGACGCTGGTGGAGAACTTTTTATCATGGCTGAAAAACGTATATCAGGTAGAGGGAAATGAGTATTATTACAATGAGAAACAGCTTATGTCCATTGGCGCGAAGATGGTGAAAAGGCTTTCAGAGTGAATATCCTTTTATGCAACAGCCTCTATTGGCCTGAAGCGTTTGGAGGAGCGCAAATCAGCGTACGGAAGCTTGCGGAAGGACTGGCAGGCAGGGGGCATGATGTTTCTGTTGTCACCATCGGAAAAAGAAAAGAAAAGTATGAGAAAAACGGCGTCAGGATTTATAAGATACCCTATAATAATGTATTCTGGGTAAATGACTACAAAAAACACACTATTCTGGAAAAATCGTTTTGGAGATTAGGTGATTTGTACAACAGGAAACAAAAGGCGGCTGTGAATAATATCATTGCTGAAACAAAGCCGCAGGTGATGCATACCAATGTTATATCGGGGTTCTCTGTCTCAATATGGGATGCGGCTCATGAGCAGGGTGTTCCCGTGGTGCACACGCTGCGTGAATATTATCTCATGTGCCGCAGATCGCAGATGTTTTCCCCCAAATCCGGGTGCCGCGACAAGCAGGCGCCTCTCTGCAGGTTATATACTGCCAACAGGCAGCGGGCGTCTCAAAAAGTTGAACATGTGGCAGGGGTGAGCGGGTTTATCCTTAATATGCATGCAGACGCCGGGTATTTTAAACACGCCCGGAGGTCGGTAGTGCATAACCCTTATCCCGATCTGAAACCCGTTAAATCATCAGGTGACATCAGGTATGCGTTTGTGGGCCGTCTTGTGAAGAGCAAGGGCATAGAGGAGCTTCTATCTCTCTTTTACACAAGGGATGATCAGCTTTATGTTTTCGGCAAGGGTGAAGAAAATTATGTGGAATGGCTTAAGAGCAAATGGCAGTCTTCCAATATTCATTTTATGGGATATACGGACAAACGGGAAATATATGGAAAATACTGTGATGTCCTTGTAATGCCTCTGCTCTGGCATGAACCCTACGGAGGTATTTTCCTTGATGCCCGGGCGGCGGATAAGTTTGTGATAACCACGCCAAAAGGCGGAAACCCGGAAGCTCTTAAGGGGTACGATAAAGTCTTGTATATTGATGATATTTTACAGGAAGGCGGGCGCGTGCTGGATGAGTTAAAGACCGATCCCGGACCAGTGAGGAGAGCTTCTCTCAGACGGCTGGATAACCTGAACAGTTTTGACAAGTATATTGACGAGTATGAGGACATTTACAGAAATTACAGATGAAATTTTGCAGATTGATAAAAAAAGATTTTAAGATAGACTTAGATAACGTAAAACCGGAGGAATAGATGGGTCCAAGGAGAAGGCATTCAGTCGGCTGGCTTTTATATTTACTGATCGCGTGTTCCAATCTGATGTCATTGATGCTCTTCAGGCTTATATTTTCCGGGGAACTGATATGGGACAAACTTCCGCTTTATTTTATTCTTTATACACTGTTATGGCTCATGCTTTTAAATTTTCACGGATATTTCGATCTCCGGGCTTTGCGCCGGGAAAGCCATGTGTTCACAGTGCCGGCCAAATGCGCATTGTACGCCCTTGTTCTCATGCTGTTGGCCAGGTTTTTTCCCAAGGTCACCAGCGGTTATATGTATATCAATTTAATCAAAAACGGCGTGATCGTCCTCTTTTTTGCTTTTTTTACTGCCGTTTGGAAACAGCTGTTGACCGGCCGAAGAACAAAAAACCTCTATATCTGCGGTGATTACACCAAAGCTGAACGTATTGTCTCAGAGATCGAGGCGCGTAAAGAGAGCAGGCTGGTTGTGAAGGGTGTTTTCTCCGATGATCTGCCACGGGAATCAAAAGTGCCTGTGCTGGGGGATGAAGGTGACTGCGTCTCCGCCCTGAGCAAGCTGGATCCTGATTATGTGATCATTACACGGGGACGGAGAGACGAGGACCGCTTTCAGCGTCTGCTGGAATTTGCTGAAAAACGGGGTATATATCTTTACTACATGGATGAGCTGTACCAGATCGCCGACAGGAAACTGCCGGTAAGAGACATGGACAGCGGCTACTATTTCTTCCTGTTCCGCTTTTTGTGGGAGAAACAGAGCGCGGCTTATCTTTTTGTGAACAGGATCATCAACATGATCGCGGGTTTCTTCGGGCTGCTGCTCTCACTGCCGATTATTATAATCGCAGGCGTGCTGCAGCAGATAGACGATCATGGCCCGGTATTTTTTACCCAGAAGCGGGTGGGCAAAAACGGCAGGGAATATACCATATTCAAGATGCGGTCCATGAGAGTGCATGATCCAAAGAAACATCCCAAGAATCCAAAGAATATTGGCGATCCCAGGATCACCGCCTTCGGAAGGTTTTTAAGAAAGACCAGGATCGATGAACTGCCGCAGTTCCTCAATATTATTCTGGGGGATATGAATTTTATCGGCCCGAGACCTGAACAGCCGTCACTGGTGAACAGTTATGCGTCTGTGATACCATTTTACAGACAGCGTCATATTGTGAAACCCGGGTTGACGGGGTGGGCGCAGATCAACTATGATTACGGTTCCGATGAGACCGATGCTGAAAAAAAACTTGAGTATGATCTTTACTATGTTAAGAACAGGACTTTGTGGCTGGATTTTGAAATAATCCTGAGAACCGCATGGATTATGGTTCGAGGCAAAGGCAGATAGAGGGGGTATCTATGCTTGTGCTTGGTTATATATCGTTATTTGTTTTTTTTATTCTGGGTATGCTGAAACTGCCCCTTGAGTACAGCGGGGTATTTCTTCTGCTTGCGCTCTATGTGATTCACGGCGTTAAGACTAAAAAATGGGGATGGGACAGCACCGTCAGCCGGTATGCTGTTTTCTTCCTGATCCTTTCCGGATCGCTTATGGCGGGATTTTCCCAGGTAATAGACAAATACAGGTTTTTTAAGGAAGCGCAGAAATACTGGGGCAGTTTTCTGATTTTTATCTTAGCTTATCTGCTTATCAAAAACAGGATCGTCCTGACAAAATATGCTGTGAAGTTTTTTGTGGGAGGACTTTTTGTGACCAGTGTCCTGGGCTGGTTCAGGATGATACCCCACTTGAGGTATCTGGGTTTTGCGGACAGGTTGTCACGACTGGATACGCCCCTGGGCATGTGCAATAACTATGCGTCTGTTCTGATCATAGGGCTGTTGATACTTATCAATCTGAAAAAGAAAAAAAGATCGCTGTTTCTTCCCTGGATAGATACGCTGCTTATTGTGTTTTTTTCCGCCTCTGTCTTTTTCTCACAGAGCGACGCCGCTATCCTTGGCGTGGCGGGCGGACTGCTGCTCATAATCTGTGATACGCAGGAAGGGTTCCGGTTTAAACGCTTTGTAGCGCTCATCTCTGCGCTGCTGGTGATATTTGTTGCGATGGTGATAGTAGCAAAACCTTATTTTTTAAGACGCGGCAATGCGGTGAGGATCGGACTCTGGGGCGTGTACGGGGAGACGGCAATGGAGAAACCTCTCACAGGCGTGGGCCTCAGGCAGATGAGAAAGCATTATGACCAGTGGAAACGGCCTATACCTTTCGGGTATGAGGATGAGCTTCCTGCCATGGACGCGCATAATTTTGTGCTTCAGTACGCTGCTGAGAACGGCATTCCCGCTGCGCTGATACTGCTGGTCTTCCTGGGATATTACTTTACGGTGAATCTGTCTCACCGGGGGCGCTGGTTCGGGATCTACTGCGGTCTTGCGGCGTTTCTCGTGCAGGCTTTGTTTTCCAACAATTTTCTGATCATACGTCAGCTGATGTATTTCTGGTTTTTCATGGGAGTAAGGGCTGCGGAGACGGAGTTGAGCAAAGAGCGCGGGGGCGGCAAATAGTTTTTTATTCGCTCGCGCTTGAATTTTATAAGTGAATCGCACTCGGGGGGCGGCAAATAGTTTTCATAACGCTAATGGAAGAATTATCTAAGTGAATCGCACTCGGTTCATTAAGGTTTGAAAACTCACTCACTTTGTGAGCTCAAACATTCAACCCTTTCTTTCAGAACACTCACCTTCGCTGTACACTTGACGATAATTCCCATAAGGCGTTTGAAAATCATTTGCCTTGATGAATAAAAAAAAAATTACGCCCCCGCGGACATCACCCTTATAAAGGAAAGGGTATTCACCTTCGCTTTTCACATTGAGAAAATCCATGCGCTCGGGGTCCCCAAAAAATTACGTTCTACCTAATATATCTCTTTCCAGTAATTTTTAGGGGTGAACTAATGCGCTTAAAAACCATTTGCCTTGATGAAGAAAAATGGATTACGCCTCCATGTGCA